>DAOVBT010000052.1 GCA_030670375.1 Candidatus Aminicenantota bacterium
CCGAACATTTGTGCGGATTAGCGGGCCGGTCGATGCTCCTGCACTCGTGCTCATGCACGGTGCCAGTGCCACTTCGCTATCCTGGATTCCAAATATTAAAGCTTTATCCCAAAGTTACAGGACCTATGCGGTGGATAACATTTATGATTTTGGCCGCAGTGTATTCACAAAAACATTCAAAGTCCCGATTGACTTCGTCGGTTGGATGGACGAGTTGTTCTCGGCTCTCGATCTGAGCGACAAGATCAACCTGATGGGTTTATCCTATGGCGGATGGTTGACCAGTCAATACGCTCTCAAGCATCCCGAAAGGCTCGATAAAATAGTGTTCTTAGCACCAGCGGCAACGGTGCTCCCCCTAGGCCCAGGATTCCTTAAGCCAGCTCTTCTCAGCATTCTGCCTCATCGTCATTTCGTAAAAAAAGGGATGGAAACGATTTTAGCAGATCTGTGGAAAAAGAATGAAGCTGGACGGGAATATGCTGAATACTGGGTGGATCATCTCGATCTCGGTCTCCGAAGTTTCAAGCCGAAAATGATGGTCAGCCCGACCGTTTTATCAGATGAGGAACTAAAATCCTTGAAAATGCCTGTCCTCTTTATGGTCGGAGAACACGAAAAAATCTATTCTCCCCACGATGCCGTGGAACGCCTCAATTCCTTAGCGCCCCAGATAAAAACAGAAATCATTCCCCGGGCAGGGCACGATTTATCCGTCGTGCAGGCTGAGATGGTAAATCAAAAGATTCTGGATTTTCTTGAAAAAAGGAAAAACTCTTTCCTATCCTGAAGATTTTTTTACTGTTCCAAGCTTTTTAGCCACTCCTGCATGCGTTTCTGCATTGTTTAAGCATGAGACATCATGCATGATGCCACTCTTCTCCTGTCAATGAGTCCTTGAACCTGCTCATTCATGATGTTAGATCGAGACATCTTCGAATACTCCGACAATCTCTTGGTAAGTTTCTTCATTGATGTATTCGTAAAGCTGGAGCTTGTGGAGAAGCCAGCGGCATCTCCATCTTAGCCATGGGCTGTCGCCTCTGGGATCGATACTTAACGGCTTCGGAATCACTGCGACCAATCGAACAATCTCCTCCAGTGTCAGGTCGCTGACAGAACACCCAAAGTGATATTGTGAGGCCGCATCGATGCCAAAAATCCCAGGTCCAAACTCGATCACATTCAGGTAAAGCTCAAAAATCCTGTCCTTGGACAGGGCCTTCTCCAGCCTTCGTGCGATCAGATATTCCTTGATTTTCCGACTGAGGTTTTTTTCTGTCGAGAGATACAGATTCTTTGCCAACTGCTGAGTGATGGTGCTTCCCCCGCGAACAAACTTTTTCTCCTGAATGTTCTTTTTGATGGCCTCTTTGAGCTCATCGTAGTCGACTCCCTTGTGCCAGTAAAAGCCAGCATCCTCTGCAATCCTTACCGTGTCTTTCAAAATTTGCGGTATGTGCTCGAATGGCACCCAACTTTGTCTGATTGCATATTCCGTTCCTCCTTTTTCCGCTTGCTTAGCCCGCATTGCCATAATTGCCGTCTTTTTCGGATTGCGTGTTTTCAAACCGGAAACATCGGGAAGCCTAATAAAAAAATGGGTAGCAAAGGCAACAATTAAAGAAAAAACTGTGAGACTTGTCCACAACCACATCCTTTTTTTCTTAAAGAAGCGCCAAATTGCCATGTTGACCTATCCATATTTTATACCGCATGCAGCACAAATGAAACGATAATTGACATCCCATCTTTCAGAGCGTAATGTAAGTGAATCTGGAGACAGTTATGGCAAACGTGAAAAGACTAAAAGGCAGGATCGGGATTCTCACCGGCGGAGGCGATGTCCCAGGATTGAATCCTGCCATCCGGGCTATTACTATCCGAGCGATCAGGGAAGGATTCGAAGTGATCGGCATTCGAAAGGGATGGGCCGGTTTGATCGAAATGAACAGAGAGATCGCTTGTCCCGACACAACACACTGCCAAGTGTTGACAGAAGAGCTTGTCAACAAGGTGGGCCGGACAGGCGGGACATTTCTCCACACCTCCCGTACCCGTCCCAGCCATGTCCCCGATGTTAATGTCCCCGAGCATCTCAGGGATAAATACAACCAAAAAATAAACGATCTGACCCCTGAAATACTTAAAAATTTGGATGCCCTCGGCATAGATTATCTTATTCCCATCGGAGGTGATGACACCTTAAGTTATAGCGTTCACCTTCACACAAAAGGGATCAAAGTCATCGGTATGCCTAAAACCATGGACAATGATGTACCTGGGACAGACTATTGCATAGGTTTCAGCACCTGTGTGACCCGGACCATATCCCTAACTCATGCCCTTCGGACCACGGCTGGATCGCACGAGCGGTTTCTCGTCATCGAGGTGTTCGGTCGGTATGCGGGATTTACGGCCCTTCTCCCGACCATGGCAGGAGCCGCCAACCGCTGTGTCATCCCTGAATATAAGTTTAACATAGAACGGCTGTGCGAACTTATGACTGAGGACAGGGAGACCAATCCAAGTCATTATTCGGTGGTACTGGTCTCTGAAGGGGCCATTTTCGAGGGCGGGGATATGGTATTCGAGAGCGATGGTCAGGACATGTACGGCCATAAAAAACTTGGCGGCATCGGAGATTTGGTTTCCAACCAGCTAAAAAAACTATCCCCAAAATACAACAATGGCCGTCAGATCAACTTGATTAACCAAAGACTGAGCTATCTTGTGCGGTGTGGAGACCCGGATGCCATCGATTCCATTGTCCCGATGGCTTTCGGAAATCTGGCTTTGGACCTTGTTTTGGGAGGAACGTCGGGGCGCTTGGTAAGTCTGAGGAACGGGAAGTATGACAATGTCCCGATCGAAACGGTTACAAGCAACAAAAAAATTGTTGATGTGGTCAAATACTACAATACCGACAGACTGAGACCCTATTATAAAAGCTTCAACCTCAAGCCTCTGTTTATCATGACCAGCGATTACTGAGCGAATACATTGAGAAACAGCCGTGGGATATAAAAAAGTTAAAAGCCACCAATTTTAGCCATCGGCTCGCCTTTGCTCATTGGCGGTGTGGCAATGATGTACATGACAATGCCATCGTGTGGCGCAACAGCTTTCTGAATGATGTTCCCGAAAAAATCTGTCAGATACCCCAGCAGTTCTCCTTTCTGGACGTTAGCTCCTCCCTGGCTAAGTGGATAGAATATTCCCTCATGTTCTGATCTGATCTATGTTGTTTTTTTGATCCAGATCGGATCGAACAATAGATTTGGCTTGCCATCGATCATTTTTAAATATTTAAGGATATTCGAACAACCGTGTAAGATGGTAACGATGTCCTGTTCATCGGTCCGGCCAAGCTTACCGCATTCCACCGTTATCGCAGGCTTCCCCATGAATAACGATGCGTTTGCACACATAGAAGCTTTCTGCACTTTGGGATCGGCTGTCACATGAATGATGGTTTTGAATCCGAAGTTTATGGCCAATGCCATGGTTTTATTATCCAACTCGGGATTGCCTGTTTCTGTGTAATAAAGATATGTCATGAGATCCTCATTGCCGTCCCCGCAGTGAAGATCCAGATGATAATCACACTGTTTCAACACTTGGTCTGTAATCTGAAAAGCAATCCGCTCGGTCATGGTTCCATCGATAATTCCTGGAAAAACACGGTTCTGATTCTTCCAATCATGAGGATTATAGTAGATTGTCCGTTTCAGGAAAGAAGGGATATTCACAACATGCACCAAAATCACGGCTCCGTTAATTTTTATTGGATCGAGCTGCTCTTTGAGTCTCTGGAGAGCTAGTATCGGAGGATACTCATATCCATGAATACCGGCGGTCAAAGCCAGAACCGGTCCTTTCTTATTGCCATTCACAACTGTTATCGGTATCCGGATTTCAGGCCCATCCGATCCGGCTGGAACGTTTATAAATCCCGATTTTAACTCTCCTGAAGAACAGGTAACTCCGCCCACTGTTAGCATCTCCTGGCAAAGCGCAGGATTTGCAATCAGGAGGACGAACAAAAACAAGATAATAAGGAGGGGAATATTTTTGGGCATCATTCTACTGCTCCCTTCTTGGTCATAAATTCATTTTATGTCAAAAACTTCGTTATTATATCTGTTACTCAATGGAAATATGGGGGGGAGATTTTGTCTTATGGTTTTGAGCTTGTCAATCCCGAAGAGATCTTTTTATGTTTGCGTGCCACCAGGAAACCGACAAGGATCCAGATCAAAGCTAAAAAGACATTAAAAACAGCAAAGCCTTCAATGTTCAGAGCCAACAAATTTATCCCAACCAGGACTAAAACTCCAGACAGGACATCCCCTCCCCTATGGAAAAAGGTATCGATAGCCGCCTTGGCCTTGTATTTTTCTTCCCGGGAGGTGACCAGAAAGAGAGAATGCCTTGTAGTGTTCATCAATGAATAATCTGTGCTGTTCTCCAGAGTTTTTGTCAAACGAACGACCACAAGTGAAGCTCCCAAAGCCACGAACATGTATCCTCCCAGAGAAAGCAGGGGAAGAAAGAAAATGGCACCCCGGATCCCGAACCATTTGAATATTCTTGAAACCAAGAAGAGCTGGATGAACCAGGTCAAGAAATTCACGATCGAGTAAAAATCAGCATAAAATTTGGTGATGTAATCTTCGAGGACCAAGCCGCCGGCAGTGCCCGCCTCAACGGCCTGCGCAGCCGTGCTTCTGGCCACATGACCCAGGATATACTCACCGTTGGTGTTGATGAAATTTAACAGAAGAATAAATATTGCCAAGTACAATAAATATCTTTTCTTAAAAACCAGCTTAAATCCGCCCTCTTTTCCTAGAGGTTTTTCCTTATCACTCTCCGGTTTTTCCTCTACGGACTGCTCTCCAGTTTTTACAGATTGTGGTTTGTTGACTTCCCTCCTGTGAACGATCCAAACGAGAATGACGGATATGATTAAAATCCCGGCGCATACCAGCATTATCTGATAGCTGCCGATGGGTACCACCAGCCAGCCTGAGGCTTTGCTGCCGGCGAATGCTCCAAAAGTGGCGCCAAAAGCCACCAAAGGAAACAAGCGTTTTCCTTCTTCCGGAGTGTAGATATCATTGGCAAAGGCCCAGAACTGGGCCACTACCATGACATTGAATATGGCGATCCAAATAAAAAAGGCCGTTCCGTAGGCCGGTTTGGATATGTTTGTGAACGACAGCAGATAAAAAATGATCAAGTTGGAAATAAAAAAGAGAGTGACCCAAGTGATGAGTTTTTGCCGGGAAACCTTGGAAGCGATCCGGCTGAATGCCTTTACCACGAATATGAGCAGGATAACCGCGGCTGCCGATAGATAGCTTTTGAACTCGGCGCTGGTGCCGCCCAGGATCAAGCCTTCTCTCACCGGCTTTACGATATAGTAAGCTCCCAGAACCAGGAAGCCTGTGAGCGTCAGGAGTAACACAGTTGCGGCTTCGCCCGGATGGACTTTTGTGAAAAGACCTAAAAATTTGTACAGGAAGTCTGAGGAACGATTTTCATTGTTCATTCTCCCCTCCATCTCATTCCCACCATCTTTCACAAAGCCAGGATAAATGTCAAACACAAATATTCCAACATTGACGACATCGATTTCCCGTGCTATGCTCGCGACTCGATATTAACGGGAAAGTGAGGGATAAACAATGCGACAGATTGTGATGACAAAAGCTGGAGGCGTTGAGGTTTTGAAGATCCATGAGGTTGACGAGCCTCAACCGGGTAAAGGAGAAGTGAAGATCGGTGTCAAAGCGACCGGTATCAATTTTGCAGATATCATGGCTCGCAAAGGAATCTATCCGGATGCACCGAAAAAACCATGTGTGGTGGGGTATGAAGTCTCAGGCTTGATCGAATCGGTCGGTGAGGATGTGGATCCATCCTTGGTGGGAAATCTCGTTATAGCAATCATGCGGTTTGGAGGGTATGCGGAAAAAGTCATCACACCTGTTTCCTATGTGTTTAAAAAGCCTGATTCGTTGAGTTTTGAACAGGGAGCAACCATTCCTGTGAATTACTTGACCGCATACCAGCTGTTGGTCGTGATGGGAGGACTCAAACAAAATGAACGGCTGTTAATCCATAACGCGGGAAGCGGCGTAGGAATCGCTGCTCTGGATATCGCGAAACATATCGGCGCAATCACATATGGTACGGCAAGTGCCCATAAGCATGAATTTTTAATAGAACGGGGCTTGGAAAACGTGATGGATTACCGAACTCAAGATTGGCTCAACGAGATAAAAAAAATTACCGAGGACAAAGGTGTTGATTTGATAATAGATCCGATCGGCGGCACGAATACTTGGAAAAGTTATCGAGCTCTTGCAAGGACAGGTCGACTGGGTTTGTTTGGATTATCAACGGCTACCCAAACGAGATTTAGCGTAAAGTTTAACCTTGTGAGAACAGTCTTAAAAATGCCTCGTTTTCATCCTGTGAGGCTGATGAATGCCAACAAAGGGATATTTGGAGTGAATATCGGACATATGTGGGGGATCGAAGAAAAAATGCGTCCCTGGATGCGGGCAATCATGAAAGGTGTCGATGAAGGATGGGTAAGACCTCATGTGGACCGTGTTTTTCCGTTCGAGAAGGTCGCTGAGGCCCATATGTATATCGAAGAGCGTCGAAACATCGGAAAGGTCCTGCTCTTATGCCACCAATCTCATGCGCGGTGAACGCGTCAGTTCAGTCTTCCATCCTTGCCTTTGTCTCCCCATTTTGGCAATTTAAACTGGTCCGGTTTTGACTCAAGCACATTTTTCAGCCACTCTGATGGATAACCCATGCCACGAGGACGGCCTCTCTCATCCTTGACATATCCATCGTTATATTTGGTGATGAGAAATTCCCCCAGCTCGATCCACCGCTTCACCACCATGTCCCCTTGGGAGACAGAATAATTTGTCAAATACTTAACCAAAAGATCGGGATCTTTAACGTGTAAATCGAGGGCCGTTTTTTCCACTACGGGCTGGAGGGAGATAAACTGTTTTTCCAGAGCGGATTGAACCTTTTGAATGTCTTTGACCATGTAAGAATATTTCAAATTGGCAAAATTGGCCACAAAATTAAATACCCACCAAGCCGACTCCCGGGAAAATTTCTGTAAGTCACCGCGTGCAAACGATTTGGGAATATTGTTGATACAACAGTATAGGGGAACATAGCAAGTTGTATACGTGTCATCCCAGCCATACCAGTACACGCCCCCTATGGGATCAGGCAGCCAGCCCCGAGATTGGGAAATAAACGAAAAAGCTGTTTGTTGGGTGGAGATAGGGCGTTCCCAACTGTACTCCGTTCCATCGATTTTCCAGGTGAGTCCACGGCAACGGAGAGGGGTACCAAAAGGCCCTGCATCTATGCCGACAGTCATATCGAAGGGGGTTCCTTCATAGTGGTCGCGCATTATGCCCATCACATCATGCAATGAAAGCTTTTTATCGGGTTTGATCCAGAGGGGGTAAGGTTTGGCATTTTTCACGCCGCGTTGAAAATCAGGGGATAGGTTCAACGAAGGGGCACTCCGTCGGAACATGCTCCAAACACGCGCCGCACATGTCCGCAGGGATGAGGGCTTGGGCGGGTCATAGGCATAGCGAAAAAGGAATGATTGACCGGATTTTTTATCATAATATCCCTTTTGTTCGGCAAATGAGATCACATGTTCCGAATACAAACAATTTTCATGATCATTCAGGGGAAATTCTCCGATACGAGACATGTTGGCGTGAGCGCATATGTATCCATCGGGAATCCGCAACGCCACCCAGTGGGCACCCTTCCCGCCAGGACCTGGGCCGATCATCTCCATGATCCAGGCTTCTTCCGTGTCTGCAATCGAGAAGGATTCGCCGCTGCTTGCGTATCCGTATTCTTCCACCAGAGAGGCCATGACTTTGATCGCTTCCCTTGCCGTTTTTGCCCGTTGTAATGCGAGGCCCATCAAGGTGAAATAATGCAACAGACCCTCTGGATTCCTCAGTTCATTCCGTCCTCCGAACGTGGTTTCTCCTATGGTTAGCTGATGTTCATTCATTAAGCCGACAACAGCATAGGTGTGCAGTACTTGTTTGATCTTCCCTTTGAGTTTGCCATCCCGTCCTACGATTTCAATGTATTCATCCGGCTTATGATCTTGTGCAGGAGTATATTCCAGATGGGGCAGGAATTCTCCGTCACAGGTGTAAGTGATCATCACAGAGCCATCTTGGGATGCTCCTTTGCTTACTAAAAAACTGGAGCAGTCGTCCTGTGCCCATTGCGGGCTCACAAAAAAAGCTAATAACGTCACGGATAAAATGATAATGTGTCGATACTTCATTTCCTTAACCTCCTTTTGAATAAATACAGGTTTTTAGCCTATAGCAGCAAGATGATAAAATCAAGTTGCAGGATGTAAGCATCTCTATTTCCGTGACATCAAAAGGCTTTATATTGGCATTTAGGAATGGTTTTGCTCCCGTGCTTGCCCGGATCTCTATTCATTTAGCAAAGTCGTGCTCAATACAACATCGCCGTCTGTGTCAGATTCCCTCGAAGAACCACCTGTAAAGATGGCTTGGTTAGGTTGGGTCGGGATCTTCAATGGTCGCTTCAACCATCCCCAAATGCCCAATTTATCATGGAAATAGAGATGCTTACTTTCTGTGTTTGTGATTTGAATTTTTTAGTGATTAATGCTATAAATTTTTGCGGAGAGTTGAATTGAAAAAACCGAC
>DAOVBT010000154.1 GCA_030670375.1 Candidatus Aminicenantota bacterium
CGTGGATGGCTCTCACATACGTACTCTTTTGATGACTTTTTTCTACCGACAGATGCCTCAATTGATCGAAAAAGGGTATCTCTACATCGCGCAACCCCCTCTTTATAAAATATCTAGAGGAAAATCCTTCCAGTATCTTAGAGACGAACGGGAATTCGAGAAGTATATCATCCGGAAGATATCCGAAGAATTCCAGATCAAGGTCAATAGACTAAAGGAACCGTTAAAAGGGGATAAATTCCGCAAATTTTTCCAGAAGATTATCGCCAAAAAGAACTTCTTCCAGATTCTCGAAAGAAAAAATTTCCCGTTTTTCCTGATCCAATTACTCCTTGAAAACGGTGCCGGGAGCACAGATTTTTTGCAGAAGCAGAAAAATGTGGAAAACATCCGGAATCTTCTGGACGAAAAAGGGATCATTTCTGTGATGCGCAAAGATGAAGAGCATGGATTGTACGAGTTATCGGTCAATTTCCAAGTTAACGGAATGAGTGTATCGTGCAAGGTGAACAAGGATCTTATCACCTCTGCCGAATACCAGAATCTCCACAAGATCCACGATGATTTGGAGGGGATCAAGGCTCCCTTCCATGTTGTGGGCAACAGCGACAAGGTGAAGATCGACAATGAGTCCAAACTCCTCGAATACCTGTTTGAGCATGGGAAGAAAGGAATCGTCATCCAGAGATACAAAGGACTGGGAGAGATGGCACCTGGACAGCTATGGGAGACGACGATGGATCCGGAAGTCCGGTATCTCCTCCAGGTGTCGATCCAGGATGCTGTCGAAGCCGATAAAATATTCACCATTTTGATGGGAGGAGAAGTCGAGTCACGGCGAAATTTTATCGAGGACAATGCTCTCGAAGCCCTAAACCTCGACATTTAAGGAGTGTAGATGAGTAGCAAGCCTGCTAACAAGCTATCTGTTGTGAGCCTCGAGAAAGAAATGCGGCAGTCCTATCTGGATTACGCCATGAGCGTGATCATAGGCCGTGCCATTCCTGATATAAAAGACGGATTGAAACCGGTCCATCGGCGAACTCTGTTTGCCATGTATGACATGGGCAATATTTGGAATAAACCCTACAAAAAGTCGGCCCGTATCGTCGGAGATGTTATCGGCAAATATCATCCCCATGGAGAGATGGCTGTCTACGATACTTTGGTACGGATGGCTCAGGATTTCAGTCTTCGGTATCCCCTGGTGGATGGACAGGGCAACTTTGGCTCCATCGATGGAGACCCTCCTGCAGCCATGCGTTATACCGAAGTCAGGATGAAAAAAATTACCAAAGAGATGCTCGATGATCTCGAGAAAGATACGGTCAACTTTGTTTCCAATTATGACGGAAGCCTCCAAATGCCAGAGGTCATGCCGGCAAAATTCCCGAATCTGCTAGTGAACGGTAGTTCAGGCATAGCTGTTGGCATGGCGACAAATATCCCTCCTCATAATATGGGAGAGGTCATCGACGGTATCATATATCTTATTAAGCATCAAAAGGCTACGCTGGATAAAATCATGCAGTTTGTGTCTGGCCCGGATTTTCCGACAGGCGGATATATTTTTGGCGCGGAGGGAATAAAGAGCGCCTATGAAACGGGAAAAGGCATCATTCGTCTCAGAGCACGGGCCATGATCGAAAGAGGCCGGAAGAACGAGCGAGACCGGATTGTCATCACAGAGATCCCATACCAGGTTAATAAAGGGAAACTTTTAGAGAATATCGCTCAGCTTGTCAACAGCAAAAAAATAGAAGGAATCGCAGATATCAGGGATGAATCGGATAGAGAAGGAATGAGAATCGTTATCGAAATAAGAAAGGGAGAGTTTCCGGAGGTTATCCTCAACAACCTGTACAAACACACCGCACTTCAGACTTCATTCGGTATCCATATGCTGGCCATCGTCGAGAAACAGCCCAAGGTCTTGAGCCTCATGGATATGATGCGATATTTCATCTCTCATCGACAGGACGTCGTAAGACGGCGCACGCGGTTCGATCTAAAAAAAGCGGAACACAGGGCTCATATATTGGAGGGGCTGAATATCGCTCTCGATCATTTGGATGAGGTGATCGCACTAATCCGCGCGTCCCGGACGGTGGAGCAAGCAAGAAAAGGGTTGATCACCAATTTCAACCTCACAAAGATCCAGGCCCAGGCCATTCTGGAAATGCAGCTGCAGAAATTGACCGGATTGGAGCGGGATAAGATCCTGAAAGAGTACAAGGAGTTGAAAAAACTCATCGCCCACTTGAGGAAGATTCTCGGAAGTGAAGAGCTCATCCATGGCATCATCGTGGATGAACTCAAACAGATAAGGCAGACCTATCAGGATAAGCGGCGGACCGAGATCATCCTGGAAGAAGTTGTTGACCTCAAACCAGAAGATTTGATCAAAGAGGAGGATGTCGTCTTGACTTATACATCTTCAGGTTATGTCAAGCGAACATCCCTGAGTTATTATCATTTCCAAAGCCGTGGAGGAAAAGGCCGGAGAGGCATCAGCATGAAGCCGGAAGATGTGGTGCAGGACCTGTTCATCAGTTCGACCCATAGCTATCTCCTCATTTTCACCGACCGAGGGCGTCTTTACTGGCTAAAGGCATTGCTCATTCCGGATCTGGGGGTTGCGAGCCGGGGAAAATCCATCAAAAATCTTGTGGAGATGGAGCCTGGCGAAAAGGCCAACTCCGTGGTTGCGGTGAAGGAATTTGCGAAAGACAAATATATCGTGATGTTGTGCTCGGATGGCAGGATAAAAAAGGCAAGATTGAGCGATTTCCGTCACATACGAAAGGGCGGTATTATCGCCATCGGCATGACTCCCAAGTCGGAACTGTTGACGGCAAAGCTGACGGATGGAAACACCGATATCATCATAGGCACCAAACTGGGGAAAGGCATACGATTTAAAGAGAGTGATGTCAGGCCTATGGGACGGCAGGCTGCCGGGGTGAAGGCCATGACCTTAAGCAAGAAGGATGAAATAATAGGCATGGTGATTGCGGGGAAAAAAGAAAAGTTTATTTTCACAGCGAGTGAAAAAGGTCAGGGTAAGAAAACCGAGGTCGAACTTTATCCGAGGCATCGGAGAGGGGGAAAAGGCGTCATAAACCTTAAGATCAGTCCCAAAACCGGCAAAGCTATCGGAATCGTGGGCGTATCCGATGAGGACGTCATCCTTATCACTAAGGAAGGGAAAGTCATCCGAATCAAGACCGAACAGGTCAGGCCACTCAGCCGAGCCACTCAAGGAGTGAAGCTGATCAATCTTGGAAAAGGAGATAAAGTCGTCTCGATAGCCAAAGTCCGCGAAAACTAATCCCGATAACTGCTTGACACCTATTCCTAAACTTCATTAAAATTGACCCAACCATTCTGGATTATTCACGAAATGAGGTTGCTGCAGATGTGAGGTGTGACCCAATTTTTTATGAATAGTTCAGGTTATCAAGGAGGGCATTATGGTCGAGACGATCTGTCAACTCTTTTCTAACACTATCCAATCCTATCCCAGAGAAAATTTGATGCTCTATAAAAAGGCAGGGCATTATGTCCCGATATCCACGGAGGAATTTGGAAACAAAGTCAAACATTTTTCTCTTGGATTGAAAGAATTGGGGCTGAATCCTGAGGATAAACTGGTTATTTTATCCGATACTAGACCTGAATGGGTGATGACAGACATTGCCAACCTGTGTGCGGGAGGGATCACGGTGCCCGTCTACCCATCTTTGGTCCCTGAACAAATCAAGTATATCGTGGAAGACTCGGATGCTAAGATCGTAGTGTACTCTGATTCAGAGCAAGGGGACAAAGTGGCAGAAATAAGGGCGAGTCTCAGCAACGTGACCCATTATGTTACCTTTGATTCCGAAGCTCCCGATGGCGTTTTGACCTTTGATCAAGTTTTGGAAAAAGGGATGAAGATCTTTGAAGAGAGCCCGGATCTTTTCGATAAAGCAGCCTCCTTTGCAAGGCCTGATACACTGGCCTCCATCTTATACACATCGGGAACGACCGGCGTCCCGAAGGGAGTTATGCTCACGCATAACAATTTTATCAGCAATGTCAAAGGAGTTACGGACGTCATCGAGTTTTCCAATAAAGACACGGTGTTGTCCTGGTTGCCCTTGTCCCATAGTTTCGAAAGAATTGCCACCTACACCTATCTTTACAAGGGATGTTCCATCGCCTATGCCGAAAATATGCTAACTGTGGGCCAGAATATGCCCGAAGTTCGACCCACTGTTGTGGTGGGCGTTCCCCGTCTGTTCGAAAAAGTCTATTCGACTGTCATGGATAATGTGTTGGCGAGCCCTCCGCTGAAGAGAAAAATTTTCTTTTGGGCAACAAAGGTGGGAAGAGAATTTGGTCAAAGAACCCTCCGCGGGGAATCCATCCCGAAATTTCTTGAATTCAAAAGGAAGATAGCTCACAAGCTTGTATTCTCCAAAATCATCGCTAAAACAGGCGGAAGAATCAGGTTTTTTATCTCTGGGGCTGCTCCACTTTCCAAAGATATTGCCGAGTTGTTTTATGCGATGGGCCTCATTGTGCTGGAGGGATACGGGTTGACCGAGACATCGCCCATTATCTCTGTGAATAGGCTAGAAAAGATTAAATTTGGAAGTGTCGGTCCGCTGATTCCTGATGTTGAGGTAAAAATTGCCGAAGATGGAGAAATCCTGGCCAGAGGTCCCAACATCATGAAGGGCTACTACAAGATGGAAGAAGAGACAAGGGAAGCCATCAAGGATGGATGGTTTTATACGGGCGATATCGGCCACCTGGATGAAGACGGATTCATAGTCATAACCGACAGGAAAAAAGACATCATCGTTACGGCTGGGGGCAAAAATGTCGCTCCTCAGCCTATCGAAAATGTCCTCAAAATCAACACTTATGTGACCGACGTTTTGGTCATCGGGGACAGGCGCAAATTTATGTCTGCTCTTGTTGTCCCCAATTTTGAAAAGTTGGAAGAATATGCCAAATTCAACAATATTCCGTACAAAGACAAGCAAGACCTGATAAAAAATGAAGATATTGTCAAATTTCTTGAGGCAGAGATCGATCGAGCGACACCTAATCTTGCCTCTTATGAAAAAGTTAAAAAAATTGCGCTCTTAGATAGAGAATTCACGATCGCCGATGGAGAGATCACGCCCACGTTCAAGATAAAAAGAAATGTTGTTGAGAAAAAGTACAAAGATCTGATCGATGCTCTTTATGTTGAAAGAAACTCAGTCTGACTTTTTGACGTAGTATAAAATTCTGCCGCAGTTCTCACACGTGATGATTTGAGTCTCGGCGATGAGTTCATTCACCATCTGGGGGCGAACACGCATGTGGCACATGGTGCAGAATTCCTCGGTAACCGGAGAGAGGACAATTCCATTTTTTATTCTGGATATCTGTTTATACAATTTCATCTGATCGGAAGGAATTTTTGGGAGGAGTTCTTCCTTTTCTGCTTCTAAATCTTTCAGTTTTTCTTCGGCCTTGTTTTTTTCCTGAAAAATCCCTTCTTTTTTTTTGGTCAGTTCTGCCTGGACTTCCTCTGCTTTTTTGCTGGCTGCTTTGATTTCCTTTTCGATATCGTCGGCTGAGAGCATTTCTCCGATTATTCCCTCTTCTAGAGAGTCGAATTTTGCGTTTGTCGCATCGATTTCTTTAAGAAGAGAGCTGTATTCTTTGTTTGTCTTGATCTCGTTGAGCTGCCGTTTGTATTTTTCTATTTTTTCTTTTTTGTCTTGGAGTTCAGACTCCAGATCGCGACG
>DAOVBT010000298.1 GCA_030670375.1 Candidatus Aminicenantota bacterium
ATACAGAGCCTTTATCTGCCCCTCTTGTGTATCTTGGATGATCTGCGATAAAAGCTTTGTCTTGCGCGAGTTGTTTCGCTGGATTTCGAATACACCTCTGTAATTGCTCTCCAGTCCCAGCGGGAGCATTTGGCCATTGCACTGGAGGGCCAGATTCCATAAGGCTGCCATATTCTTATTTTCCCCGGGAAATGGAGTCAAGCCCATTCCCGCGATAAAACAAGGTTCGCCTTGCATCAACATGTCAGCAGCTTGAAACAAACTCTTTTCATCTATCCCAGTATCTTCTGTAGCTTCGGACAGATTGAGTTTATCCAATGATCTCCTGAAGGATTCGTATCCTTCAAGGTCATGCCCCCCGGCGTCTCCCTCTTTTAGGATCACTTTGGAGAGATCCCTGAATAAAAGATCTTCAGATCCTGGCTTAATCGGGAGCCATGACGAAGCATACCGGTTTCCCACAATTGCGAACGGGCTGGCTACCAAAAGCTTTGCGCCATTACGAACCGCCTTCAACACTTCGAGCCAAAGCATAGGATGGGAGACGGCCAAATCTGTTCCTGTTAGGAATATGACTTTTGCTCGAGAGATATCTTCCTTTTTGAAATGGAATGAGGGGGAAATCCCACTCTTCCGAGCCAGTTGCAAAAGAGAATCCAGAGGAGTGAATCCCGTGGTCATGCCGATATTCTTGGTTTTTACCACCTCTTGAGCAAACTTTTCTGCAATGACGTTATCCTCACAAGAGAGCTGAGGAGAAGTGACAAAACCTATTTCATTTCCTTTGTATGGCTTGATTTTTTGTGCCACGAAATCCAATGCTACTTCCCAAGATGCTTCCTCCAGCTCTTTCTTTCGGCGGATCATGGGTTGCAGGATCCTTCGAGGACTATAAACCACATCCTTTATCAAAAACCTCCCTTTGACACATGCTTGGCCCTGGTTGACTGCACCCTTTTCAGAAGGTTTGGCATTCAATATTCTGCCGCTTTTTAGCATCACATCCAACTCACACCCCATCCCGCAGAGAGGGCATACGGTTTTTGCCGATCCGTCGGGCAAAGGTTCGTACTTGATGGCCCTTTCTGTCAGAGCCCCGGTAGGGCAGACATCCACACAAGCCCCACAGAACTGGCAACCTGACTCATGGAGAGGCCGGTCCAAGACTGTTCCGATCACGGATTCAGACCCTCTATTCACAAAATGGACGGTTGAAGCTCCTCTCAGTTCGTGACAAACTCTGACACACCGTCCGCAGAGAATACACAAATTGTAATTCCGGTCGAAAAAAGGATCGTTTTTTTTGACATCTAAATCCCGATAAACGGAAGGAAAATCCACCTTGTCGATCTGAACGGCCTCAACGACATCCTGAAGGTCACATCGACCATTGTTCGGGCAGAGCACACATCCTGTGACCTCCCCTACTTTCCTGATGGTGGATTTGTATTCGTCACAGTTTTGTTTCTCTGTGCATATCAGGCAGGCATCAGGGTGCTCGGATAAAATGAGTCCGAGAATTTCTTTCCGTGTCTTACGAATCTGGGGAGTATCGGATTTCACCTCCATTCCATCTTCGACATACGTGCTGCAAGAGGGAGCAAATCCTCTTCGCCCCTGAATTTCAACAATACACAACCGACAGCCGCTAAAGGGATCCAATAGTGGGTGATCACATAGAGCCGGAATGTAGATATCATTCTCCCTGGCCACATCTAATATGGATTTTTTTCCTTCTGCTGCAATCCTTTTTCCATCAATCGTTAATTTCATTTTTTTACTCTTTTCCCTGAAGCATTTTTCAATATTCTAGCCATTTTTCTTCCTGTAACCTTGGAAACCGCACTGATTTTTGGCGGACAGACATCCAAGCAGGCCCCGCATTTAATGCATAGATTTTGGTCGATGATATGAACCTTTTTTCTTTCGCCGGATATGGCATCAACGGGACAGTTTTTCAAACATAAAAGACATCCCACGCATTTGTCCGGATCGATGGTGTAGGCGATTAGGCCTTTACAAACCAGAGCAGAGCAGGTTTTTGTTTTGATATGAGCTTCGTATTCCTTCCGGAAATAGCGAAGAGTCGTCAAAACAGGATTCGGCGCCGTTTGTCCCAATCCGCATAGCGAGCCGGCTTTTATGGTTTTGGAAAGGTTCTCCAATTTTTTTAGATCGTCTTCTTCCCCATCTCCTTCCGTGATTTTATTCAAAATGTCGACCAGCTGCTTTGTCCCGATACGACAGGGCACACATTTTCCGCAAGATTCCTCCTGTGTGAAGTTGAGGAAATAGCGGGCGATATCAACCATACAAGTTTCCTCATCCATGATGATCATACCGCCGGAGCCCATGATCGACCCGGCTTTCGCCAAGGTATCATAATCTATGGGTAGATCTAATTTTTCGGCCGGAATGCATCCTCCCGAAGGTCCTCCCGTCTGAATGGCCTTGAATTTTTTATTGTCTTGAATTCCCCCTCCGATATCATAAACGATTTCCTTCAGGGTGATTCCCATTGGAACCTCGACCAATCCGGTGTTGTTAATCTTTCCAACCAGAGAGAAAATTTTTGTTCCTTTGCTTCTTCTCGTTCCGATCTTTGCATACCAGTCGGCGCCTTTTCTCAGAATGAGGGGAACATTCGCCCAGGTCTCCACATTGTTGATATTGGTTGGTTTTCCCCACAAGCCTTCCTGTGCTGGAAAAGGTGGTCTCTGCCTGGGAAATGCCCGCCTTCCTTCGATGGATGCCATCAATGATGTCTCTTCTCCAGACACAAATGCACCTGCTCCTTCGATCATGTGGATGTCGAAGGTAAATTCTGAGCCGAGAATGGACTCACCGAGAAAGCCGAACTTCCTGGCCTGCTCCAAGGCCAGGTTGACATGCTGAACAGCCAAAGGATACTCCATGCGGACATAGATGTATCCCTCCTGAGCGCCGATCGCATAGGCACCGATGATCATACCCTCTATGACGCTGTGAGGATTTCCCTCCAGCAAACTCCGATCCATGTATGCACCGGGGTCTCCTTCATCTGCGTTGCAGATGATATATTTCACATCGGATTCGACCTTTCGACAGATTTCCCACTTTCTTCCCGTAGGAAAGCCTGCGCCACCTCTTCCGCGTAAACCGGCCGTTTCGATTTCGGCTATAACAGCCTCAGAGGTCATGTTAAATAATGCATTTGCCAAGGCCTGGTACCCATCCAGCACAATGTAATCTTCTATTTCCGTCGGATTGATCTTAAGGTTATTCTCTGTAAGAAACCTTACCTGTTTTTTATAGAACGGAATTTCGTCCTGTTTATTGGCTTTCTGTGCGGTTTTTTGATCTTCAAAAACCAATGACGATACGATTTCATTCCCGAGAATGGACTTCTCGACGATTAGGGGGACATCTTGGGGTTTGAGATTTTTATAAAATATCCCCTCGGGATAAACGATGAGGTTTGGCTCCAATTGACAAAAACCATGACATCCCGTCACCTTCACTTCCACACGATCTTTCAGCCCTTTTTTTTTCAACTCCTGGTTGACCGCATCGATTATCTGGAGAGAATCACTGGCTTGACCGCAAGTTCCAGATGAAATAACGATCGTTTTTTTCGAGGGGGTACGTTCCGCTAAAATCTCATTCTTCCACGAAGCCAGTTCTTCAGGATGATTGATTCTTTCCATAATACTTACCTGCCTTCACCATACTCTTTTATGATCGAATCCATTCTCTTCACATAAGAATGATATTTGCCATCCACA
>DAOVBT010000387.1 GCA_030670375.1 Candidatus Aminicenantota bacterium
TTTGATGGACCGCAACCGGGTCTAGGCAGAGTGCTCAGTGTCTCTGGCGGAATGTCCAAATGCATCGGATTTGAACAGGACCTGGTGAATTTGGATAATGTGATCACGGCGGGTCCAAAGAGTGCCATACGGGCCATCCAGCAGTTGCAGGATGGGGCCATCCGACCCAAGTTTCTCGATGTGCTTTTCTGTCAGGGATGCATCGATGGGCCTATCGTGGACAAGAAAATATCGGGGCCGAGCCGAAAGCAGATCGTTGTGGATTTTTTTGAGTCCCAAAACGAAAACGAGGAGATTTGGGAAGGGGATAAAGACGTTGCTTCGAAACTGTTGCCTATGGACCTTGGACGCAGCTTTTCTGTTCAGGATATATCTCTGCCAGAGCCGAAGGAAGAAGAGATCCAGGTCGTTTTGGCCGAATTGGGCAAAACCTATCCTAACCGGAATCTGGACTGTGGAGCATGTGGTTTCAGCACCTGCCGCGAGAAGGCTGTCGCCGTCGTGCAGGGTCTGGCCGAGAAAGAAATGTGCATGCACTATCTTCTCACCCAATCGCGGCGCTTGTATTCCCGTCTGGAAAAGTCTCATCAGGAACTCAAGATTTCCCATGAGGAATTGGAACAAGCTCAGAGACAGCTCATTCAGTCCGAAAAATTGGCCTCTCTCGGTCAGTTGGCAGCCGGCGTGGCCCATGAATTGAACAATCCCCTGGGAACGATCACCCTTTTCGGCAGTATGCTGAAGAAAGATTTGGCTCACAATGAGAAGTGGGATAAAGACATCAGCCTTATCATCCAGGAAGCGGAACGGGCCGCCAAAATTGTCAAGGACCTGTTGAGTTTTTCCCGGCAAACCAAGCTGAAACCAGGGCTTGTGAATATTAACAGCATTATCGAAGAGGCGGTCTCTCTTCTCGCCAAGCGATCCCTATTCCGTAACATTCAGGTGAAACAGGAACTGGATGTCTCTGTCCCGACCACGTTTGCCGATCCTGATCTGCTCAAACAGGTCTTTTTCAACATCATCCTGAACGGGGCTCAAGCCATGGAAGGGAGTGGTGTTTTAACAATCAGAAGTCAGCCCAAAAACGGAGGCAGTGGGATTGAGATTCAGATCGAAGATACGGGAAAAGGAATTGCAGAGGACAATCTTGCCCGGCTTTTCGATCCTTTTTTCACGACAAAGGAAAAGGGAACTGGGCTTGGGTTGGCCTTGGTTTACGGGATTGTGTCCAAACACAAGGGGACGATCGATGTGAAAAGCGAGTTGGGAAAAGGGACAACGTTTTATATAGACCTGCCTGTTTTGGATCAGTCGGAGTGGAAAAAGGGAGAATTGAAGCTCGTGGATATGAAAAAAGTGCAAAGAGGAGGGGAAGATGCCTCAAAAGGGAAGGATCTTATTGGTGGATGATGATTTGGATTTTCTCGAAATGCATAAGGCTGTACTGGTTAATCATGGCTATGAAGTGATGACAGCCCCCAGTGCTCAGGAAGGATTGGAGAAGGTGAGAACAGAAATGCCCGACCTGATCGTTCTGGACCTGATGATGGAAAAACACGATGCTGGATTTTCCTTTTCCAGACAAATCAAAAGCGATCCCCTATTTAAAAAAATTCCCATTCTGATGGTAACGGCTGTGGCCGATGCTACAGGCTTCAAGTTTTCATTGGAAAAGGACGGATACTGGATGAAAACAGATGAGTTTCTCGATAAACCGGTGGAACCATCGGTTCTCATCAGCAAAGTCGAAAAATTACTCGAGCGGAAAGAGGAATAGATTGAGCACTAAAGCGAATATCCTGGTTGTGGATGATGAAATGGGAATCCGGGAGGGATGCAAGCGAGCCCTTTCCGAAGAAGGTTATGCCGTGGATGATGCGGAGGATGGCCAGGCCGGACTCCAGAGGGTGAACGAGAAAAACTATGACCTTATCCTGGTGGATTTGATGATGCCAGGGGTAGGGGGCATGGACCTCATCAAAAGAATTCATCATATAGATCCTGAGATCATCACGGTTGTGATCACAGGGAATGCGACGATCGAAACAGCGGTGGAAGCGACAAAGCTCGGCGCATACGATTATCTTCCCAAACCCTTTTCCCCCGAGGCGCTTTCCGCAGTAGTCAAGCGTGGGATGGAAAAGAGAATTCTCAGCCTTGAAGCGAAAAAACTCTACGCTGAGAGGACACAAAAGATGCTGGAGCTCGTGAATGAAAGGAGCCGGCTGCGGACCATTGTCGGCTGCATGGCCGATGGTGTTTTGGTAGCCAATCTGGAAGGGCGTTTGGTGCTCTGGAATGCATCCAGTGTCAAGATGCTTAAATCTAAGGGTTTTGATGTAGCCGGAGAGCCCCTCGAATATTACATTTCGAATGAACCGCTTATCACTGCCATCAAAGAAGTCCTGAACTCGGAGGATAAGGACTTCTCGATGGTAAGCCATGAGATTCCCGCTCAGGATCAAAAGATCATTTTGATGGCCAATATAGCGCCAGTCAGGGATGAAGGCGAAAAGATTCTTGGAGCGGTGACGGTCCTCAGAGACATTACAGCACTCAAAGAGATCAACAAGATAAAGTCGCAATTTGTCTCGATGGTCGCTCATGAGCTCAGGGCTCCGCTGGCTGCGATCAAAGGTTGGCTGGAAGTAATCCTTTCTGGCGAAGCCGGTGGGGATGCGGAACAGAATAAGCAATGGCTCCAGCGGGCCATGGATCGTTCTGACTCTTTGTTGGCGCTGGTCAATGACCTTCTCGTGATCAACCGTATGGAGGCTGGCAAGATCGCCCAAAAAATGGAGCCTGTCCAGATAAACGACGTGATAAAAAAAATAGTCGATTTTTTAAAACCTGAGGCCGAAAAACGAAAAGTGACCTTTACCATTGAATTACCTGAAGACCTTCCTTCTATCCAAGCTGATCTCAGAGATATGGAAAAGCTTTTCACCAACCTGGTCAGCAATGCGATCAAATACAACAGGAAGAATGGGTCAATCACCATAAAAGGGGAGGTCG
>DAOVBT010000025.1 GCA_030670375.1 Candidatus Aminicenantota bacterium
GGGGCGAGAAGGCCGACTCCTTATGGAAGAGCTGTGGCCGAGAAACTGGCCCATGATCTTTCGGCAAAAGGACTGGTCGTTGTCAGCGGAATGGCTCGTGGGATCGACTCCATCTCCCATTGGGGAGCTTTGAAGGGAGGAAACACGATCGCTGTGCTTGGCTCTGGACTCGAGAGGATCTATCCTAGAGAGAACCAACCTCTATTCGAGAAAATTATCGAAAATGGGCTTGTCCTCTCGGAATACCCCCTGAAAGCGCCGCCATTGAATTATCATTTTCCTAACAGGAACAGGATAATCAGCGGGCTTTCCATCGGGGTGGTTGTCGTTGAGGGAACAAAAAAAAGCGGCTCCCTCATAACGGCTCGATTGGCCTTGGAAGAGAACAGAGAGGTAATGGCTGTGCCCGGCAACATCACCTCGGAATTGAGTCGAGGCACGAATTGGTTGATCAGAGATGGAGCCAAGCTTGTGAATGACTGGAAAGATGTTGTGGAGGAATTCCCTTCTCCGTTGAAGGAAGAGATCCTTTCGAAGGAGAAAAAAAAGAGAAGAGAAGCCCCCTCACTCATTAAGGAAGAAAAGAGGATTTATGATCTTCTTTTTCCCGATACATTAACATCCGTGGATGAACTTGTCGAGCGGGGCAATCTCTCTGTATCCGAGGTCCTCTCCATCCTGTTGAGTTTGGAGATCAAAGATTTGGTTGCTCAGAGACCGGGAAAATTTTATCAGAGGAAGTTGTGATGGCAAAGCGATTGGTTATAGTAGAGTCACCGGCCAAAGCTAAAACCATAAACCGTTACTTGGGTGAAAGGTATTTAGTCAAGGCTTCGATAGGGCATGTTAGAGATCTGCCGAAAAAAAAGTTGGGAATCGATATCGATCATGATTTTCAGCCTGAATACGATATCATCCCGGAAAGACAACCGCTCGTGAAGGACCTGCAGAGTGCAGCCAAAGAGGCCGAATCCATTCTTCTGGCAGCAGATCCTGATAGAGAGGGTGAAGCCATCTGCTGGCATCTGTCAAAAATTCTCGAGAAATACAACAGCAACATCTTCCGAGTTCTGATGCATGAGATCACACGAAATGCTGTCGAAGAAGCTTTCCAGAACTGGGACAAACTTGACCAGGACAAAATCAATGCGCAACAGACCCGGAGATTGTTGGATCGGCTTGTCGGATATCTCATCAGTCCGCTGCTATGGGAAAAAGTCGGCCGAGGATTGAGTGCCGGTCGGGTGCAGTCCATCGTGTTGCGTCTGATATGCGAAAGAGAAAAGGAAATCAAAGACTTTATCCCTGAGGAGTACTGGACGATATCTGCCCAGTTCGAAGCTTCCTCGCCCCCATCTTTCAAGGCAAACTTGGCCAAGATCGACGGGAAAAAAGTGAAAGTCGAGAATGAGAAAAATGCTTCTGTCATCGTTCAAGAACTGTGGGACCTTCCGTTTGTTCTCCAAAATATCGGGGTCAAAAAGAAAAAGAGAAATCCCAGCCCTCCTTATATCACGAGTACGCTCCAACAGGACGGATTCCGCCATCTGCGGTTCCCGGTGAGGAAAACCATGTCTGTTGCCCAAAAGCTGTATGAAGGATTGGAGATCGGAGAGAGAGGGCTGACCGGATTGATAACGTACATGCGCACAGACTCTGTTCGTGTGTCCGGTGAAGCCGTACAATCTGCAAGAGAATTCATAAAACGTCATTTCCCTGCAGAATATTTGTTGAACAAGCCGAGAGCCTATAAGAACAAAAGAAAAACGCAAGACGCTCATGAAGCCATTCGCCCCACCTCTTTTGATCTCCCTCCCGATGTGGTCAAGCCCTATCTAAAGGAAGAAGAGTACAATCTGTATCGATTGATCTGGAACAGGTTTATCGCCACCCAGATGAGCCCAGCCCTAGTGGAAGAAACGGAATTTCAGGTCGAAGCATCCCGATATCTGTTTGTTGTCAAAGGAGAGGTGCTGGAGTTTGACGGCTACCTCGCTCTTTATCCCAAGATGAAAAAAGAAGATAATATCCTGCCAAAAGCCCAAGAGGGAGAAAAGCTGAAGTTGCTGGATATTGAATCCAAACAAAACTTCACCCAACCGCCACCCCGATACACAGAAGGCAGCTTGGTCAAGGAATTGGAGGCCAAGGGAATCGGGCGCCCGAGCACTTATGCCCCGATCATCTCGACTCTTCAGGGTCGGGTTTATGTTTTCAAGGAAAAAGGGAGGTTTATCCCATCCGATCTTGGGTTGTTTGTCACAGATTATCTGATCAAGAATTTTTCGGACCTGATGGATTTCGAATTTACGGCACGGTTGGAAGCTGATCTCGACCTCATAAGCGAAGGTAAGCAAGAATGGTTGATGTATTTAAAATCTTACTACTCCCGTTTAGAAAAAGATTTGAGAGAAGCGAAGAAGGGAGAAAGCATCAAAAAAAATGGCATCCCTGTGGAGGAGAATTGCCCGGAGTGTGGCAAACCGCTGGTGATAAAAGAAGGGAAATATGGGAGATTTCGGGCCTGTTCCGGATATCCGGATTGTCGTTTCAAAGAGAGTTTGATAAAAAAAGAAGTGAAGCCTCTGAATGAAACCTGCCCGGATTGTGGATCTCAATTGGTCATGCGCGAGGGGAAATACGGGACATTTGCGGCCTGTTCGGATTATCCCAAATGCAAATATATCAAAAAGGAAAAAAAGGATACCGGGATTCCCTGCCCTCTTGAGTGTGAGGGGACATTGATCAGAAGAAAGACCCGTAAAGGAAAGATTTTTTACGGCTGCAGCGAATTTCCCAAGTGTAAATTTGCCACTTGGGATGAGCCCGTGTCCCAACCCTGTCCGGAGTGCGGGAGGCATTTTGTGCTGAAAAAAAATACTCTCAAAGGAAACCCCTATCTTTACTGCAGCGATGAAAAATGCTCTTTTAAAGAAACCATATCAGACGTCGAGGAATAGGTTGACACCATGTTCACCAAGGAACTGGAAGAATTTATTGCCTATCTGAAACACGAGAAAAACGCCTCTCCCCATACCATAGCCAGTTATAAAAGTGATCTTCTTCAACTGGCACAATTTCTGGAAAACAAAAAATCGAGCTTGAGAGATATAGATAATATCGTGCTTCGGGGATTCCTGGCAGTTTTGTATGACAGGGGAGAGAAAAAGTCCACAGTCGGAAGAAAATTGGCGGCCATCCGCTCATTTTTCCAGTTTTGTGTGAGAAAGCATTGGATGGTTGATAATCCTGCCAAAGTGGTCTCCACACCCAGGCAGGATAAGCCCGTTCCTTCTTTCCTAACGGAAGAAGAAATGCAGAAGTTCTTGGATTTGTCCCAAATGGTCAAACCTCTGGACAAAAGAGATAAAGCCATGTTGGAGCTTCTTTACGCAACAGGAATTCGCGTCAGCGAGCTTGTGGGAATTTGCCTGGAGGATATGAAATTCACCGAGCGGTTGATCCGGATAAGAGGCAAGGGCAAAAAGGAGCGATTGGTTCCGTTTGGAAGGATGGCCGAAAAAAGTCTTCGATCCTATCTCCGAGTACGTTCCATGATAAATAAGGGGCAGGTGGAAGAAACCTCGTTGTTTCTCAATTATCGTGGTCAAAAGCTGTCTTCGCGCTCAGTAGAACGGACGGTAGACAAGTACATCCGACGTTCCGCTTTGAGGCGAAAGATAAGTCCCCACTCCCTTCGGCACTCCTTTGCTTCCCACCTGCTGAGCAGGGGAGCGGATTTGAGAGTTATCCAAGAGCTCCTTGGCCACGAAAGCTTGGCGACGACACAAAAATACACACATCTTGACCTTAAACATCTTTTAGAAGTCTACCGAAAGAGCCATCCCCGCTCCTAGGAGATTTTCCCGCCCATTCTGTAAACTGGAGTTGTCGAAAGGTACGGAAGACGTCTACTCTTGTGCACTCGCCATCTATGTTCAGAATTTGTAACGTATTGAAAATAAGTGGATTATACCAATCAGAGGACTGGCCCCGATATTGCAATGAGTAAGACTGACAGGAGGTTTAAATGAAAAGTTTTTTTATGAAAGGATTTGTTTTTCCGTTGGTCTTGGCTTTTGCTCTGATGTCGGTTTTGGCGGTTCCGTCTCACTCGGAAGACACCCCAGTAAAAAAAATCGACATCAATTTGGCTTCTGTTCAAGAACTCCAGAAACTGCCCCAGATCGGCGTTGTTGTAGCCCAGAGGATCGTGGATTATCGAGGAAAGCATGGGAAGTTTTCAAAAATTGAAGAGATCATGAAGGTTAAGGGGATAGGAGAAAAGACGTTCTTGAAGATTAAGCCTCTTATCATGGTGGGGCAGGAATCCAGGTCGAAGAAGAAATAGGAGGAGAGGGGGGGGCTCTAGCCCCCCTCTCCCTTATGGGTCACAACGAAGTCGATGCCGTGAGATTGAGTTAGCCCGAAGTGTAAATAATTCAGGTATCCTGGATTATTCAGGTTAGATAATCGAGGAGAAATGCGTACAATTTGTCCATTGCTCGACCGCGATGACTGACGGCATTTTTTTCATCGGGGGATAGTTCGGCAAAGGTTTTATCAAGGGGGGGGTAAAAAAATATCGGATCATAACCGAATCCCCCTTGTCCTCTTTTTTGGGGGGTGATCAACCCGTTGGCGTGTTCTTGGATTTCTGTGATGATTTGGCCTCTACGGGATAAAACCATACAGGAGACAAAACGAGCTTTCCTTTTATCGGGTGGGATTCCGTCCAAGAGTCGGAGGACTTTCTGAAGATTGACTTCATCTGTTGCATTTGGTCCGGCAAAACGGGAGGAATATACTCCCGGGGCGCCTTTGAGATGGTCTATTTCGATACCTGAGTCTTCAGCCAATGTCAGGTTTTTCCAATATTGGCTGTAATACAGGCTTTTGCCTCGAGCATTGGCCAAAAAGGTCTGTCCTTTCTCTGGGAAAACTTGGGTAAGATGGAGATCATGGAGGGAAAAGATTCCCAGCGGTAGACTTTTCAATCGGGCCTTGAGTTCCTTTATTTTGCCTTGGTTCGTGGTTGCGAGAAGAAGACCTTTTTCAGTCAATCTTTATCTCGAGGATACCATCAAGGTTGAGGAGACTCCATTTGAATTTTTGCTCCTTTTCCTCGGCTGCGGGGAAAGAAAAATCAATCGTGTAGATATTTCCCTCTTCCTTATGGGAAATCTCCCTAAACTTGATGCCTTCATGGAGGGCTAATTTTTTAATGTTGAGCAGGATATCCTTGGAATATTTTGTTTTGAGGTGATAGTGGTAAAGCGCGCGTTTCAAGTGTTGTGATTCCAGTTGGCGGGATATAACCAAAGTGAGAATGATCATCCCTGTGAATATGATGGCTATCAGATAATAGCCGCCACCGATAACCAATCCGAGACCTGCCACCGCCCAAAGTGTGGCAGCCGAAGTTAACCCGACTACGATTCCCTTCGCTTGGATGACCGTGCCGGCTCCTATAAATCCGATCCCGGTGATGACTCCTGCGGCGATCCGGGACATGTCGCTGCTGTTTGATCCTTCTCCTTGCAAGATAAGCTGGGAAAAGATCATCATCATTGTTGCGCCTAAACAGATCAAAATATTTATCCGGAATCCTGCCGGCTTCTGGCTTGATTCTCTTTCAAAACCTATCAGTCCTCCAAGGGCAATGGCCAGGATGAGCTTGAGTGTAATTTCTGCGATATCCATCAAATGTTCCAGATTTTGGATTTGCTGTTAATTTACCACAACTCCAACTCATAAAACAAGATTGAAAAAATGGGCGAAGGCCATGACGTTCCAAAGCCCCTCAAAGAAAGAGCGGGCATGGTTTCAGCGATTATCTTCCGATTGTGTCGACAAAATAGGTGAGGGAAAACAGCAGGACAAGGAGAAAGGTGTAGATCGTGAACTTGGGATGTTTGAGCAACCGTTCCGGTTCTTCCATGACCTCTTTTTCCCTGAGCGTTTTCCAAAAAATCAGGAAAAAATAGAAAAAGACTAACGGCGACAAGTAGATAAAGGACTCAAGCTTATATGAAAATGCAAAGATATAATAGCCGATAAAAAAGAAAAGAGAACTCAGAGCGATCCCGAAGATCAAAGATTTAGTCGTATACTTGCTGAGAGAAGATCTGTAGTTTTCTGCCTTGTCTTTCAAAAGCCGGAACTCCGAGAGTCTTTTGGATATCATCAGGAAATTTCCAAAAACCCACCAACTCAGCAAAAGGGAAAGAGGAGGGAAAATGTGAGGAGAAGAAAAGGCGAACCAGCCGATTAGGAATCGGATCGGATTGTTTGCGGATTCAGATATGGAATCCAGAAACGGGACATCCTTTGTCCGGATAGGTTTGATATTGTACAGAAATCCAGCGAAAAGAAGAGCGAGGAGGGAGAGGAAAAACGGAAACGGGAAAAAAAGATAGGCGAGCGCGAGACTGAAAAGGCTGAGGATGATTCCGTAAAGAAGAAAAGGCGTTTTTTTGATTTCGCCTTTCACAAGGGGCCTGTGGCGCTTTGATGGGTGGTGTACATCGAACGGAGCATCGGCGATTTCGTTTATGATGTAATTGGCTGTGGAGATGGCCCATGTGAGAAAAAAAACGAACAGGGATTTCCCGGCGAAGGATAAAACCGAAGTGAAGGGAAGCGTTTCCCGGTTCAAAAAGAAAAAAGCCGCGATTCCTGAAAAGATGGCCAGACTTCTGGGCCATCGTTCCAGACGCATCGCTTTAAGATAAGGATTCATTTGACTTATCTTTTGTGGCGTATATTTCGAATGAATCTTGAAAGGCCAATTTTATAGGAATTTTCTTCCAGAAAGAAGCAAAAACATGATTTTTTAACAAAAAATTTAAACCGGGCTTGCGGGATAACAGGTAATGAAGACTGAAGGTCCAGGAATACTTTCGCATCTTCACGACCCGAAAGCCTGTCCTTTGCAGGAGAAAATCCAGGCTTTTTTTGGAAAAATAGCCCAAGTGGCCGGGCCGATAATGCCACCATTTTTGTCCGATGATTCTTGCTGCAAGGCTGTTTATGTCGGGAGTGACCAGACAAAGGATACCCCCTGGCATAAGGATTTTGTAGGCGATGGAAATGGCGTCCAAGGGGTGGGGAATGTGTTCTATGAAGTCCACCATGGTGACCACGGTATAGTGTTCTTTTTGAAGAGTCGTTTCTTCGAAAACACCCTCTCGAATCTCGAGATTGTATTTATCTCGGGCGACACCGATTGCCCACGCGCTGGGTTCGATGCCCTCCACATGCCATCCCTTTTTCCGTGAAATATCGAGCAGAATTCCCGTTGCCGCTCCGACATCGAACAGTATTCCTCGTTCCGGATGGATCTTATCCAAGGATTTGAGAATCCTGCTGAAGTTTTTTGAACGGCCTTGGGCCTCCTCCTGATAAACGGGATCCTCGATCTCGCCGTAAAGAGTTTGGATGAATTCCTGGGAGGGACAAGGATTGGCAAAGACATGGGTGCAGCTGTTGCACCGGCTGAGATCCCAGATTTTGCCGTAATCGCTGTCTGTGATCTTGATATGGTCTTTACTCAGGCTGGAAGTGTCAAAATTCCCTGTCTTGTAGGGAGCCAACGATGAGCTGGAGCACACCGGACATGTTTTGAAATATTCAAACTTGTCCAGTTTTTTCCTCCTTATCGGTTCAGAAGGTTTTTAAACAAGAAGTCGATGTAGTGGCGGTTGGAATGTTCTCTCTTTTTTTCCCCTTGTCCCGTGTTTTTGGTCAGGGTAGACCATAAATCCGAACGCTGATTTTTCCAGCTCCATAAGCTTGTCTATGAGCTGAATCGTGTTTTGCATGTGAACGTTGTCATCCAGGTTTCCATGAGACATGAAAAGAATACCTTTAAATTTGTCAGCATGAGTCATGGCCGCCCCAAATTTGTATCCTTCCGGGTTGTCGATCGGTCTATCCATGTACCGCTCTGTGTAAACTGAGTCATACAGCCTCCAATCAGTGACCGACGAGCGGGCATATCCGTGAGTGAAATAATCAGCCCCGTAGGTCAAGGCCATGCAGGTGGTGTATCCTCCGTAACTTCCGCCCGTTATCCCGATCCTGTTCTTATCCACGAAGGGTTTTTTGTGGAGCCACTTGACACCCTGAATAAGATCAAGCATTTCCCATTTCCCAAGGTTGCGGTGCATCAGAGACATGCCCTTTTTTCCAAAATGGCCGGAGCCCCGATGGTCGATGGCAAACACGATGATCCCTTCTTGGGCGAGATAGAGTTGGGAGAGGCGAGGGTAGGAATTCGATACATCGCTCGAGCCAGGGCCTCCATAAATGGTAAAAAGGACAGGATAGATCTTGTTCTTGCTAAAATCGGGAGGGAGAGTCCAGCATGCCGGAAGAGTGGTGCCATCTTCGGTGGTTATCGCAAATATCTCCTTTTTGCCGATGGGGTATTCATCCATCAGGTTTGTGCGACTGTCTGCGATATTCCGGACAAGCGTGCCATTCGATCGCAACAGGTCAACACGCGAAGGCGTAGAAATGTTCGAGAAGCGATCGATGACAAAAGTTCCTCCGGGAGAAACATTTCCGCGGTGAGATCCTGCTTCTTGGGTGAGTCGTGTCAAACCGCTCCCATCCAGGTTTACCCGATAGAGATGTGTCTCCGCAGCTAGACCTTTCCTCGCATGGAAAAAGACCCGTTTGTTCTCCTCATCCACAAGGGATATGTTGGTGACTGTCCATTCTCCTTCGGTCAGTCTCTTTTTAAGATTTCCCTCGAGGTCGTAGGTATAGAGGTGTCTCCGGCCATCGCAGTCGCTTCGAAGAAGGAAACCACTCCTGTCTTCAAAAAAGTAAAGGTCTCCGAAAAATTCCACCCAGGCTGGTTGATTTTCATCATAAATCTCCTCTTTTTTCCCGGTTTCGAGGTCCATCGCATAAATTTTTATGTGATTTTGATCGCGGTTCATCCACTGGAACGTCAGTTTAGAGCTATCCTTGAGCCAAAAGGGCCAGGCCACATAGTGGTCGGCATTTTCTTCAACATCTGCCCAGGTAATTTTTCCTCCTGTTGCCGAAACGACACCCAGTTTGACAAACGGATTGGGATCCCCGGCCTTGGGATACCGCTCGATTTCGAGGCTGCCATGGTCTCCTTTGGAGCTGAAGAGAGGGAAGGTGGGAACCGGGTTGTCATCGAACCGCAGGAAGGCTATTTTGCGGCTGTCTGGAGACCACCAGAAGGCTGCATAGCGCGATCCACGTCCTAAGATTTCTTCATAATATACCCAGGAAGCCCAGCCATTATAGATGGTTTTTGATCCATCCTCAGTGAGCTGGTACTTTAATCCACTGGCGATGTCCAGAGTGTACAGGTTGTGATCTCGGGTGAAAGCGACATATTTTCCATCGGGTGAAAGAAGAGGATTCCGCTCTTCACCGGCTGTGGCCGTCAGACGTTTGAAGGAGTTGTTCAAACGTGAATAGAAATAGATATCGCCTTCATCTGTGTAAAGAAACTCTGTATAGTCTTTGGTGCGGTCCACGTGTCGGGAGGCTCTGATACTTTCTGGCAAAGCTTTTTGGATTTGGCCATAGTCCAGAAAAAGTGTTTTTGTGTCTTTTGCCGCATTCACCTTGAACAATTTCTGTGAATTGGTGATTTCCTCGCTCTCGACAAGGAGATAATGGGTATCATCCAGCCACTCGCGGATAGAAGGAAGGGACTTGAACAATCGAGGCTCCGCATTCGAATAAGCTTGGTCAAAGGTGATTTTTTTTCTGCTTTTTTGAGCCTCTGATACTGGAAGTGTGGAAAGAAAAATAAAACAGAAGATAAAAATTCCGGGTAAAAGAAAATGCTTTTTGTGATACATCAACATCGCTCCATTATAAAATTATAAAAGTATTTAACCTGGATAATTTATGAATTATCCAGGTTAGCACTCCAAAAAACGAAAGTCAATCGGATGGATCTCTGCCTAAAGCTCCAGTTCCATTTTTTCCAAAAAAAGTTCTTTTCCGGTGAGGGTTTTTAAATCCCGCGATCCACAATCGACGCAGATGAATACAAAGTCGTCCAAGATCATGGTTTTTTTACACGTTTTGCACTGGATCGTTAGAGGAACGTCTTCGATTTCCAGCTCGGCATCATGGGCTATGGTGTCTTTTTTGTACATATCAAACGCGCTGATCAAAAACTCAGGGACCACTCCAGAGAGTTTGCCGACCTGAAGTTTCACATAAATGATCCTCTTAGATCCTTTTTCTTGGGCTTTTTCCTCCATGATTTCGAAGAGGCTGGCTACGATGGATAGTTCATGCATTCTGGCTAAGAAGTTTTTGGCGGGTGGCAATGAAAAATGCGATGAGTTCTTTGACTCCATTATCTTTCAGGGAAGAAGTCACAAAAATATTGAGTTTGGGATTGATTTCCAGAGCTTCCTTCTGGGCCCGTTCGCTGTCGAAGGGCATCAGGGAAAGAAGATCTGATTTTGTGAGGATGAGGCAGTCCGATGTGGTGAATGCTTTGGGGTATTTTTTCGGCTTGTCATCTCCTTCAGGAACCGACAGCAAGACACATCGGATATTTTCGCCCAGGTCATAACTTGCCGGGCAGACGAGATTCCCGACGTTTTCGATAAAGAGGAAATCCAGGTCCGGTGGAATTTCAGGAAAAAGCTTCCCGATCATCTTGGCCTCGAGATGACAAGCTCCACCTGTGATTATCTGCCAAGCAAGAATGCCCTTTGCCCTTATTCGTTCCGCATCCCTTTCCGTTTCTATATCCCCTTCTATCACAGCCATCTTATACTTGGGTTTTAAGTGTTCAGCTATTCGTTCAAGAAGAGCTGTCTTTCCTGATCCTGGGGAACTCATGAAATTAATGGTCAAAATGCCTTTATGCGTCAGCTTATCCCGAATCTCTGAAGCAATTTTCTTGTTAGATCCCAGAAGGTCCTCTAACACCAGAATTTCTTTTCTTTTCATGGTCTTTGTAAATCCTAAACATAAATTATACATGTTTTTAGCTCCGTCGGCTATAATTTTGAGTCTCATTTTCATAAAATCAGGGACTTTGGAATGTATTTAAAATTTTTTTGTTTTTTTATTGACAAAAATAGATTTTCACCATAGAATACAACGTAATTATAAGGCAAATCATATTATTCCTATAATTACAGTGGGTTTTATACTAAATGCTGAGTTTTGCTCATAAAACTAGGTAAAAAAAAGCCTATCCAGCCGCCAGTCTTGTAATTACGCCGATTTAATTTCTTCACCAGCGGTGTTTTTTTTACTGCAAAAGAGAACATCTATGGTGTGATGGTGAAAGCATGATAAAAACGAAAAGTGATCCTACTTTAGCGGCCGAGGTTCGAAAGTATGGGAATTTCGATACCAACGCCTGTTATCAATGTGGCAGTTGCACGGTTGCCTGTGACTTAGCAGAAGGTTCGGCTTCCTTTCCCAGGAGAACAATGCAATATGTCCTGTTCGGTTTGAAAGATAA
>DAOVBT010000356.1 GCA_030670375.1 Candidatus Aminicenantota bacterium
GTGCCATGGTGCGAAAGATCATCGAAGGCATCCGCGAAGAGATCGGCTCTGATAAAGCGATTGGGATCCGCCTCTGCAGCTGGGAGATGTTGGATGACCGAGGAGGAAACACCGAAGAAGAGAGCATGGAGTCACTCCGGATTGCCGAGGCAGCAGGATGTGACTACCTCAGTGTGACCGTGGGCTGGCAGGAATCCCTTGGCTCCGTCATCTCCAGGGATATTCCGATGGGCAAATGGCTCTACGTGGCAGAGCGCACAAAAAAGGCTCTGAATATTCCGATCAGCATGGCCTATCGTCTTTTTGTCCCTGAGATCCCTGAGAAAGCTATTGCCGAGGGCAAACTGGATATCTGGGAGATGTGCCGCCCGCAGATCGCCGATCCGGCCCTTCCTAACAAGATCATGTGGGACAAACAGGAAGACATCATCCCCTGCATAGCTTGTCAGGTCTGTTTGGCTCGGCTTTTCCGGGATGCACCGGTCACGTGTACGGTTCGTCCCTCATGCAGTCATGAGGGTGAACGGGAGTGGGGTTATTACGGATTTCCCAAGACCGAGATAAAGAGAAAAATATTCGTTGCTGGAGCGGGCATTGCAGGGCTCCAGGCTGCGAGTGTCGCTGCCGAGAAAGGGCACGATGTGACGGTCTATGAAAAGACGGGGAACATAGGCGGCCAGTGGTATTATGCCTCGCGAAATCCCTGGGGAGAGGATTCCGATAAGTACTGGGATGACGAGGAGTTCATGCGGTGGGTCAATTTTATGAAGGCGCAGTGTGATAAGTTTGGGGCCAAATTTATCCTCAACATGCCCGTAACCAAGGAGCTTCTTGAAGCAGAAAAACCGGATTCACTCGTGATCGCAACGGGAGCTGTTCCAGAGGTTCCCGACATTCCCGGTACGGATAAGCCGCATGTGGTGAGCATGTTCGACGTGTTTACAGGCAGGGCCAAACTGGGAAAAAATGTGGTCATTTTGGGTGGTTCAGGTGCTTCGATATCGCTCGCGCTCTTTGTGATCGATAAGATGCAAAAGAACGGTGTTGAGGAATCAAGTATCGCGATGATCGACCCGGCTCCCCGATTTGGCTCGGATGTCAATCCTTCCTACATCTGGCGATACAGACTGAGGCTGAAAAAGGCAAATGTCCAACAGTTGACCTATGGAGAGGTCAAAGAGATAAAGGACGATGGTGTTGTCGCTGACTGGATGATATATAACAGGAAAACCCGGGAGAAAACACCGTTCAAGGGTCAAACTGTACCAGCTGATACTGTGATATTGGCACAACTCGTTCCCAATACAGAACTGGGTTATGGTGTCTACACAGGTGATGTTGCAAAAATCGGCGACTGTATTCTCGTCCGGCGCGGCATCGATGCCATCCAGGACGGCTATCGCCTGGGAATGAGATTCTAGAAGAGGAGAGATTCATGATACACAATAAAATTTCAAGCGCAAAACCCCAGATTCCGGGCACAAAGATAAGCGTTTATCCCCATTCCGGGACCAGCCATATGGCACTCTATCCGTGGATCGATGCCTATCGGTGTACGGGATGTGGCGTCTGTGCGCGGGCCTGCCCACCCGATATCATCGGGATGTATAAAGGGAAAGCTGTCATCATCCTCGACCTGTGCCTCCAGTGCGGAGAGTGTTTTGAGGCCTGTCCTGTGGAGGGCGCTATCCTCTTCAAACTCCCGCCCGGCGGACCTGAATCGGGGAATACACCATACATCTCAAAGATATAGTAGATCTGAACAGATTTAATTGACCCAAATAACCAGGCTAAATCGAAAATATCATGGATAAGGAGAAACAATATGCCAGAGCAAGTTAAAACCAATTATGTGGACCATATCTGCATCGCGGTCAACGATGTGAAAAAAGCGGAAAAGGACTATATCGACTCCTTTGGTTGGGAAGTGGCCTACCGCTATGTGGATGAGCCGGAAAAGATCAGGGTCACCGGCTTCATGGTCGGGCCCACAGCTATCGAGGTCATGGAAGACCTGGACGGCACAGGTGAAGTGGCCAAGTTCATCCGGAAGCGCGGTGAAGGCGTGATGCTCATCAGCTACAACGTGGACAACTGCGGAGAAGCCCTCGATAAACTGAAAGCCAACAAGGTAAAGCTCATCGACCAGCAACCAAGACTCTTTGCCGAATATAACAGGAACTTCGCCTTTATCCACCCGGCACCTATGCACGGCATCCTGACCGAGATCATCGACGGAAAATACGAAAAGTAACAACAAGCATGAGACTCTTCAATTGAGTTCGAAAACGATTCTCAAAAATTTGAAATAAATGCTTTCAGATAATTTTGAAGTATATATTTAGCTTGCGGACTCGCGTATTGACTTTCAGGGTGAAATTGTGTGGCGACAATCTTTCCAATCCGAATAATTTCGATGCCGTCTTTGCTCTTTGCTAGTATCCTCCCTTTGCCCAGATTTTCCTTTCCCGAAAAAGGCACCGAATAATTATGGTATTGTTTTGTTATAAATGAAACACCTTCCGATCCAATATTTTGGAAAACTGAATCATCTATCAGAATATCGATGGAAACATCCTTATCCCATGAGCCTTTTTTAACTAATTTTCCATCTTGAGAATCTAATAGGAATGCCAAAAGCTGAAGGCCAAAACATACACCGAATGCATGTTTATCTTGTTTCATTATGATTTTTAAAAGTGTGGAAACATCCTGAACTTCTGGGGAGTCAGGGAGGAAAGTAGAACTTCCCGAAATAATCAATAAGTCGAATCCCTCAAATTGAGAGTTGATAATATCTTGTAGAGTATCATGATTCCTTTTGATAATAGAATGAGGGATTTCTTTTTTGGTGAGAAAAGAACTTACAAATTCGCATAAACTGTCGTAAAGGATAGATTGGCAATTTACTATTAGAAGTTTTGTTTTATATTCTTGTAATGTCTTTGAGGAATAATGTTTGTATTGAAAAAAGCTTTCGTTTACGAATATATGCGGGAAAATATTTACTTTAAAGATTACTGATATGAGAAAAATAGTAAGTAAGCTGACTGATAATTTGTTCTTTATCATTTCACCTAGACTATTCATAAAAAATGTCGATTATAAATGAAAATCGCATAGAAAATGCAGTGCCCAAATGAGTATTCCGAAAAAACAAAGTAACATTCTGATATTGCATCATTTATGATAAGTATCGACATTTTTTATGAATAATTCAGGTTAAAACTGGGGGAGGGAGAATTCCTCTCGCTATTTCTTAGCGGCCGGATCATTTCCTTCAAAAGAACATAGGGAATAAGGATGAGTGAGAGAAAGGTT
>DAOVBT010000187.1 GCA_030670375.1 Candidatus Aminicenantota bacterium
GGATTTTCCTTTAAAGCCTGTTCGAGAACATCCATGGATTCCCATCGGAATGGAAAACAGTAATCCGGAGGCATTTGACTCGCCTTTTTATAATACGCAAGGGCTTTGTTCTCATCTCCTCTCTTCCCCAAATAAAATCCCAAATAGTAGTACACCATCGGAAACTTGGATCCCTGGCGTTCCAGCCGGCTCAGCACATCGATCGCCTCCTCCCACAAGCCGCAGTTCCCGTAATCCACAGCCAGTTCCAGATAATTCTGGACATCATCCCGCATTCTCATTTCTAGATCGGCTAAACGATCCGCAGCCTTCTTTGATCCTCCCGATTCCATGGATTGCAAACACTTCTCATTAGCTGCCCAAAAATTCAAAGGATCCGCCAACAAAATTTCTGCAATGGTCATAGCGGCTTCATCCATTCTTCCTATCCTTCTCAGCAAAGCAGCCTTGAGGTTCCAGGCACGCAAATTCGAGGCGTTCAGAGACAGGGATCGGCCGATAAAATCCAAAGCCCTGGAATACTGAATGGTTAAACAGGAAAGTTCCGCCAATTGGTAATAACTGGCTGCCCCCCAAGCTTGACTCCAAGTGGCTTTATAGAAGGCATCGTAAGCTTTGTTATACCTGTGCTGGGCACGAAGAGCCAATCCAAGATAATAGTATGCTTCACCATCCTTTGGCCTGGTGTAGTTATTTGTCGCCTTTCGCAGGGCACGATTTAAGCATTCCTCCGCTTGCACAAACATCCCCCGCTTGCAATAAAGGATAGCCAGTGCCGTGTTGACCGCATAGTTGCCCGGATCTCTTTTCAGAGCTTCTTCATAATAGGGATAGGGCTCGAGGGCTGGATTATGGAACTGTTCCAAACGCAATCCTGTATGGTAGAGTTCGTCCACTGTCCCGATCTTCTCTGGGGCTGGAGGAGGTTTGACCGGTTCGGGCATGGGATATCCCTTTGGCTTCACCGGCGCATAACTGATCAGCCTGTCTCCTGATGGAGAGAAGAGCGAGAGGCGAAGATTTTCCTTCAACACCCCAGGCGAAAGCTTTATCTCCTCAAAATAGGGATTATCCGGTGAAATATCGATGGCCTTCTCGAACAAGATATTATCCCCTGCATCAAGAACCACCTTTGCACCCTGATGTGCTGTGGTCGTGTTTACTCCCATCTGGACAAATCCTTCAGGATTTGTTTCAAGAAAGATGGCGGCTTCCAAGTTGGCCTTCTTGACACCCCGAATCTCGCGCAACGGAAACCAGTGTTGTTTGACCTCCCTCACCTCATAAGGTTGGAGCCAGCTGTAATCCGGCTGGTTATCCGAATAGGCCCCAACCATCAATTCGATATACGGGCCATCCGAGTCGGTCAGGATCTTTTCCCACGTCTGGCCCTGGGTTCCGGTTCCCCATGTCCAAAACTTCTTCCCCGGAGCGATGTGGTGATCGGCCACATAAACTACTCCGGCCTTTTTCCCGTGGTCATAACCGGCAGAAAAATCCTCTTCATCGTTCCAGGCAAAAAAGGATGTGGGAGCCGGATGATTTTTGTACCAGCTGACGTCCACGCCTCTGGTATAATCCACGCGGTTGAAAATTTCTGTGGATACGGGCCAGTGGGAAAACTGGTTTTTCCCGTGGAATGTGGCAAATTCCGTGCCAGGCGGGAAGATGACCTGGTAATCGTTTGTGGCGTGCACGGCCACGTTGGCCCAATACAGCATGGATTGTGCGAGGGGCGTGCGGTTGAAGAGCTTGATCGTAGCTTCAAGGTAGGACCTGTCGGGATAGAGGGTGAGGCCGATGATCCATTTGGTCCGATGGCGGATCTCCACTTCGCCCACCCAGATGGTCTTGCTGCCATCAGGATTGTCCGTCAGGGTGTAGTCTATCGGCATAAATGCCGTGGCCCTATGATGATGGGGAAAATTCCACTCCACTCCTCCGGAAATCCACGCCCCCAGCATGCCGATCAAGGCAGGTTTTATCACGTGCTGGCGGTAGAAAAAATCATAATCGTTCGTCTTGTCCAGAGCGGAGAAAATTCTCCCGCCTATCTCGGGAAGGACACAGATCTTCACATAATCGTTTTCCAGATAGAGCGCCATGTAGGCTCTATCCTCTCGGTCGTCTGTCAATCTATCCAGCATAGGATAGGGATAGATGGGTCCTTTGGCTCCTTGGTAGGCGCGTCCATTGTAGAATAAAGGAAATTTATCCGGCTCGCCTACAAGGTAAGTGGGAATGACAAGAGGCTCTTCCCAAACTCTCACATCCGGAAAAGCAAACGCGGGAAAAGCTCCCCATATTAAAATAACCATCCCAAAAACCAGCGATATAGCACTCCATTTTTCCATTTTGTTCATTCTTTTTACCCCGATTTATTTTTTGTTTTGTTTTTCTTAAAATCATGGACATTCAACACGATCGACAAACAAAAAGCCGCAACCAAAAGGGCGACAGCAAAAATATCCACGAGCGCACGGCTGACATCCAACCCGGTTAGCTTCTCGACAAGGAATTCCAGATAGGAAGTCGACGTATCGTAAAGGCCCAGTTTCATCCTCACCTGCCAGTGCCAATCCGTGCAAGGACAATACCCAAAGCCATACCAAATCCCCAGAAAAAACCAGGAAAACGCCGTCGAAACAATAAGAATCAGATTGGCCAATCTTGTCTTTTTCCAAATCCACCCAAAAACGATAAACAGGACAATGCATGTATGGAACACAAAAAAGAAAATGTTCAGAAAGGCGTACATGTGCTTTGTTTATATCAATATTTAATAGAAGTGCGCAATCTTATAACGTAAAGGGATGAATCCTTTTCCGTTTTGTCTACGTATATACAAGTGGGGATGAGAAAGGAAGATGAAAAATGAAAACGAAAACGAAAATCGCCATCTTGATGGTAGCCGTCCTTTTTTCCCTGTTTGGTTTCAACCTGATCACTTGCAGTGACTGTTTCATGGATATGCTCGCAGGTAAGGACGCCGACTATACGGTTACGACACACGTGACATCCATAACACCGAATATGGCAGCCATGCCCTAACTCTGTTACTTGAGACTTTTTAGAGCCTTTATAAACACACGGCGCATTCTAACACCTTGTATTTCGCCGGACACAGCATCCAGAGCTTTGAAATCATAACCTTTTTTCTTTTTAAAATAACCGACCCAGAAGGGATAATAGATTTTCCTTCCTTCCGATATTTCTTTGGCCTGGGGATGGCTCCGTGTTCGCAACCCATGTTCTAGAAGGATTCCTTTATACTGGTCCAGAGCTATTTTCGCTGCCTCGGATGAAGTAAATTCAAAATCACAGGAAGGCGTAGGTGTTTTAGAATCCTTTTCAACATCCAAAGCATTTTCTGCATAAAGCACTGCATGCCCCAGAAGACCATCCACAGAAAGGGTGACCTGTTGTTGACTTGTGGGGGTGTTTTTCTGTCCTGTTTCTTCCTTTTCGACCAAAACCTCGAAAAGATAAAAGGGCAGATACACAACCTCCAATCTTTTGGGTGAGAGGAGGTTTTTCCTGGAAAATAGTTTGGATATCAAAGAGAGAGAGGATTTTTTGGTGGAAAAGATGTTTTCAGCTTGCTGCTGGGAGATTTTCGGTTCGATGAACATATTATTTTCTTCTGCGGCGTTTATTGGCTCTCCCTTTTAAGATAGAAAAAATGCCGGCTGCAAGCAATAGGGCTGCAGCGATGATATTCGTGACGATCCCGCGCATCAACGGGACGTTTTCCGTGCCTTTGACAAAAAATGTGGCCAGCAAAACCACGATTCCAAAAAAAAGCCAAAAAACGCCCATGATTTCCAAGGGCTCGAATATCTCTTTGGATTCTGACTGTTTATCGTTTGATGACATTTGATTCTCCATTTTTGCCCTCAGAATATAATGTAAAGAACGATCTGGATACCCAAAAAGACAGTGGCCCAGATTCTCAGGTCTCGCCACCGGCTCTTATCCGGCGCTCCTTCGAATATGAACTTATGGGGACGAAACCAGGCCCAGATGATCATGCCGATAAAAAACAAGATTGCGATATATTTTCCAAAAACAAGAGGCAATCCTTCCAACCATACCATCATTTTATTCCTCCCCCCTCGGCTCTTTTTTTCAAGATGTCTTGCATGTTTTTGTCCTTCATCACAAGGCCGTAGACCAATCCCTCCAGCTTTTCGATCGGATCGGGTTTAGTCAACAGGCTGACAACGATCGTGATGAGAATCGATCCCAGAAAGGACCACCAGGCTATGTACAGAAAACTCACTTTGGTTATGAAAAACATCGAACTGGAGATGGCCACACCACCCAGGAGTCCGAACAATCCTCCCCATTGATTGGCGCGTTTCCAGTAGATTCCCAGCAGTGTGATGGCGAATGTCGGCCCCTGGAATATGGACAGAAGGGTCTGCATCGCCACATAGATACCGGGAAATGCTTTCGTGACCGGAGCAAAAGCCACTGCCCACAGGACAAAAAAAAGAGTGAGGATTCTTCCAACCTTGAGATAATGTTTGTCAGAGGCATCCTTCTTGAAAAATCTCTTGTATATATCCCGGGTCCAGAGGGTGGCGGCTGAGTTGAGTGTGGAATCCACGCTGGAAATGAGCGCAGCCATAAAAGCGGCAAACACCAACCCGGCCAGTCCTGCGGGCAACAGGTTTTTGATGAGCCACGGAAAGGCTTTGTCCATATCCGCCCCGATCAATCCAGGATTCAAGGCCAAAGCCAACATGCCAGGTAAGACAACAAGAATTGGGATGAACATCTTGGGGAGTGCCGCGAACAACATGCCGGCTTTGGCATCCCATTCGCTGCGGGCCCCGAGAGTCCGCTGGATGATGGCCTGATGGCAGCACCACCATGCTGGAGATAGGACGAGAGCCAGCCCAAAGATCATGCCCAGCCAGGGATAGGTGGGATTGCTCAACGGCAGAAACAGCTTGAAGTGGTCCGGGTTGGCCGGAGTAATGGCTTTCACCAGGCCGGACCATCCTCCCACTGTCCAAAGCCCCAGCACAGTCAGGGCAATACCGCCAATGAACATCACAAGGAGCTGCAC
>DAOVBT010000316.1 GCA_030670375.1 Candidatus Aminicenantota bacterium
AATAATTCGGATGGCAGAACTCTGACAGTCGGTCATAGTGGTCTCTAAACGTATCAATCTGCTTGTTCAGCTTGTCTACTGCAGTCAAAATATTGAATGCCACCGGGAACTCTGCGTCACTTTTCCAGCCAAAGAGCATCCTCATAAGGAACTCGTCAAAATCTCCGAGGGATCTCCTCTCAGTTACCTGCTCCAGCCTCTCGTAGAAGGAATAAAACAAGGCTGTTGTTTCGTGAACTGCCCGAGTGATTATAAACGCCGAAATCGTTCGATCACCCTTTTGATAGAGTTCAATTGCAGATTCGCCGAGTTCAGTGATCCTGTGCAGAAGTGCCTCTCGCAGTGACATAGCTTTCCAAGGTATTTTCGATTCCCAAGTGAGTGAGGCAGGATCAACTCTGCTTGGCAGATTATACTTGAATTCAGTGACAAGTGCCTTGCTTGTGGCAATGTCCTCTTTTGGATCGTAATCTTTTGCCATTACAGGATCCTTGGTTGGAAAACCTAACGGGCTCTTCAGCCGCAGCGAACAGCTGTCGGCTGAAAGAGCAAGGTTATGCCGTAGCTTCGACAGGAAGATCCCAACCGGGAAAGACGATGACTCCCGGATGGACCTTTAGGGCTCGAGCTAAAACTTTCGCGCGCTCAACACCGAGCCGGACACGGTCATTTTCGATTGCCGAGATGGTTGTCTGGGGAATGCCTGTAAGCTTGGATAGTTGATTCTGGCTCAATTCCTGTAGCTTGCGAATGATGCGTACAGACTCACCAACCGAAACCGTGATTCGTTTCTTTGCAGGGCGATAATCATTCATTTATGACCTCCGATATTCATGAGCGGTTATCGAGGCAACCTGAAACAGCAGCTCTTCGGGAATAACCTTGTAGATCACCCGCCAGTACAGTCCAAGTCGAGAGGAACGGTAACCTTTCCACCTGCCAGACAAGGCCTCATCGTGAAACCCCTTGATCAGTCGCAAACCCGGAGGACCTGAAATTAAAGCAATGTCTTTCCATTTTTCGTAACGCTTAATTACCTCATTTGGGACTGAAGCGACTTGCTTATCAATTCTTCGGTGCTCCTCAATCCGCCACATACTATATTATATATATACTATATTTGGTATGTCAAGCACGATTTATCTTTGCTGCATAACATTCGAAATGAGCGGTTGATATATTACCTCAGCTGTATCTGCATACCAATCGCCACCCCATTTAAAATTGAGATTCCCCATCAATATATCCATTCCCTTTTATTTTTATACCATAAATATTTTTCTGCTGAGGCAATTTGCTCAGTATAATTTTTATAATTTTCATTTTTTAAAGATAACATATATTATACAGCCGTTTTTATTGTACAAAAAACGGCATTTATTGCTTCCTATTGCGATAATGCAAGAAATATTTGAGAGGGATCTTCTATTTTAGTCTGTCGGCAGGACTCAATACTCCTCGAACTCCTCGATTCAAGACGTGTGTGTATATTTGTTGTTCGACTTGACATTATCCTATATATCTTATATATTTAGTATTGTATACAAAATCCAGAAAGGAGTTTCTGATGAAAAAATATGCCGTTCCCAGAGTGGCTCATTGTTCGGAAGGGTGCCACCCCGTATCCTGGGCATGATGTAAAACGGCTCTATACGTTCAAGGGAAATAGCTAGAGCTCTTCATTCCAGATGTGGGATGGAGAGCTTTTTTTTACCGCTTACTTGAGGAAACGTGCAATTCTTTCAAGAATCGACGTTGTGGATTGCCCTTTGCACAAAGTAACAAGCACAACCTTTCCCCCGGCCTTTTCGACTTCCTTTCGCCCCACCACCTCATTTTTCTTCCAATCTTCTCCTTTGACAAGGACATCGGGGATAAGTGTGGATATGACTTTTTGGGGAGTCTCCTCAGGGAAAGGAACGAGATAATCGATATGTTCGATGGCCTCTAGAATCTCGAGCCTTTCTACCAAAGGAAATATCGGCCTCGAAGGCCCTTTGATCTTCTCGATCGATTCATCATCGTTCACGGCAACGATCAAAACATCTCCGAGTTTTTTTGCTTCTTTGAACAGAAACACATGACCGCTGTGGATGAGATCGAAACATCCGTTGGTGAACACAACCGTCTTGCCTTCTCTCTTTAGGGATCTTCGTATCTCTTCGAGGCTTCGAAGGGAATGTGTTTTTTTAATCGATGTAGCCAAGGTCTTTGAGATAATCCTTTATCTTTTCCATATCATCGGGCGCAACGTCACGATTGACCGGGAGGGTGGCGAGAGGATGTTTTTTCGTCCCCCAGGGAACTTTCTGCCATCCCCTCTCATGAAAATAATAAAAAGTAATCTTGGCAATAACCTCGATGGCTCCAAATTCCAACGTGATCAGAGGCTCTTTTGTCAACAAGTAAACGATAGACATGCTGGTACAAGTCGCTATTATTCTCCAGCTAATGGCTTTTATTACGGTTCTTGTATGGGATTCGATAGGACCCTTGGATTTTCTCAATGTTTTTTTCTCCTGGCGGTTATTATACAAGATACTCCCCTCCTTTATCTATGTCTTTTTAGCCTGAATCATTCATGTACGAGCTTAAAATCAAGGGACACATTGCAGAAATTGGGGACATGTCCCTGATTTCAAAGCATATTGCATTAAATCCCGTTAAAAAAATCATGTTTATGAAGAATTCAGGTTAGAAGGGGGCGATTTGATTTTTATGTCAGGGGAAAAAGACCAAGAATGTTCCGGCCGGAACACCCCGACATCCTTGTATAAGGAGGATATCATGAAGGTGTACATGTTGCGGTGGTAATCGTACGGATACCCGTCCTTTTTATGGACGGCCACATCTAAATAATAGGTACCGTTTATCAGATTCAACTTTTCTATCCGGCAGATAACCTTTCCGTTTCCGTCGATGGAGAGGGGTTCAAACTCTTCGCTGTTGGTGTTTGTGCCGTAGCAATTGATTCCTTGCGAGTTAAAAATGCCGATTCCAAAAACGAAATCTTTGATCCGCAATTTTGCCTTCATGTCAATTTCAATCTGCATTCCCTCATCCGGGGAGAACACATGTTTTTCCTTTCCCTCCAAGTTTTTCATCCTGACCTTTGTGATCTCGATCTCTTTTTTACCCCATCGTCCTTCCCGTGTATCTTCCGCTTTCTCTTCTTTCTCGACTTCTTCCTCGATGGCTTTCTGGCGAAACTCGAACTCTTCTTCCTGCATCTCGGCAATGTCCTGGAGATAGGCATCGATCGCACGCTTGGGCTCGGCGATCATCTGGATCTTCCCTTCTTTAAGCCAAAGGACCTGGTCACAAATCTTCTCGATCGTGGACAAGTCATGGCTGACAAACAGGATGGTTTTATTGCGGCGCCGGAAATCGTCGATCCGATCCAAGCACTTGGGAACAAAAGAGGCGTCTCCCACAGCCAGCACCTCATCGATAAGCAGAACATCGGGATTAACATTTATCGCAATGGAAAATCCCAGCCTCATGTACATGCCTGAAGAATAGGTTTTGACCGGAGCATCGATGAAATCTTCAAGCTGGGCGAACCGGATGATATCATCAAATTTAGCTGCAATTTCTTTTTTGGAAAGGCCCAGCATGATGCCGTTGATGAAAACATTTTCCCGCCCAGTTATCTCGGGATGGAATCC
>DAOVBT010000028.1 GCA_030670375.1 Candidatus Aminicenantota bacterium
TACTAAGAGGCAAACAGCTCTAGTTTTACATTGTTGAAAAGGTTTTGGGGGATGTCTATACGCTTTCTTGTGGGCTTCGGCCATGCTGACCTCCATTGGATTTATGGATTTTACCTTCAGATGCTCCCTGTGATGGACTCCGGGTGAGGCTGCACTGGATATTATCAGTTCTCCCAATTCTCTGGAAGGTTTTTTGATAAAATATGTGAAAGTTTGTTTTTTTTGATGAGCTGGTGAGCCTTGTTATCGAAGGTCAGCCATATGCCGTTTAATTCTTTTGCCAATGCCGCATAACAGGCATCGTATCCGGTAAGCCCCCTATCCAAAAAAACAGAAGCCTTCCGGACAAGGCCTTCGGTCATGGGATAACGCAGTATGCCACAATTGAGAACAGGAATCATGCCTTTGAGGAAAGCCTCGGATCCCTGAGGATGTGTCCGGCACAAAACGGCATACACTTCGAAACAAAAAAGCTCTGGCACAGCAAATCTCTCTGGTTGCAAGAGCATTCTTTCGAGGACAAGGTCAGCGTTGGGATGGCTTTCTTGCTCGATAAACCACCGAACTGCGACGGAAGCATCGACCACCCAGATCATAGTTCGTATCCTCTTAATTCACGAAGTATCTCAACGCTGTCTTTGGTCCCGCGTCTTTTAGCCTTCAATCCTTTGATGATTTCCAGCAAACGTTTTTTTTCTTCCTCTGCCTGGTAATCGAGAAATCTTTTTTTGAATTGCTCGGGAGTGATAAGGACCGCACGGATTTTTCTCCCCTTACTGACCAATATTGGTTTCCCAGTTTTATTCAACTCCTCCAATACCTCTCCCAGATGGTTCCTGATCTTTAAAGCATTTACTGTTTTCATGATATCCCTCAAATTCAAGATAGTTACTGACACCCATCTTTATAGAGAAATTATCTATTGATGTCAAGTGTAGACGTGCATATACATATCTTATAATCGGAAAAATTCAAGATCGAGCTTTATTTTTTCATTAACAAGGTCAAAATGAGGATCTGCTGTTGCCAACATTAAGTCATGATGAAGGACATGGGCAGCGATTATTAAATCAGTTAGAGGTATGGTCAATCCTTTTCTTCTTAGTTTGAATCCCATTTGGGCAGCCTTCAAAAATATTTTTTCATCCGTTTCAAGATATTTAAATCCTTTAAAATTGTGTTCTAGAAAGGAAAATTCTTTTTGATTGGATGCACCGATAAGAAGTTCACTCAAGATGATGCCGTTGTAATAGATTTTATCTTCTTCAATCAAAGGTAAAACAAAATTATTGACGGCGTTGTTATTTCCTCTAAAAAACTCAATCCATATTGTGCTGTCTATGAGAATTTTATTCATTCAATTCTTCTTTCCTCAATTTTAGGATATCCACGTCCAGCTTCAATTTACCGCACGACTCTTTGATTTTCGCACGTTTCAATTTCCTTACGAAATCTGAAAGAGCCATCTCTATAACTTTCGTTTTGTTGGAGATCCCAGCAAGCTTCATAGATTCGGTGATTAAGTCATCCTTTATATTTAGCGTGGTTCTCATATGCACCTCTAATGCATATAATAGATGCATATAGCAGATATGTCAACTCTTGTTAGGGATTTACAGGATAATCGTGATGATGATACAAAGAACCGCTGTAAATGAAAAAAATGAACTTTTATAAAAACAATAGAAGTCGTAAAATAATCGACTGTGAGTTTGACCGGTATGGGAGGTTGTGGTATACATCGGAATTGCATCCATAAAGAAAACATGAAGCTTCACGAATTCATTCAGGAGGGGCAAATGCATTTTAAAAAGTTGATTGGTTTCCTTTTCTTTTTGACTTGTATCGTCGTGTTTCTCTCAGCCGCAGACGAGCCTATAACCGAAGAGCAACTCCATTCGGTCACCAAACATTCGGTGACCATAGGAGGCGAAGTTGTCGATTACACCGTCACTACCGGGACAATGCCCCTCCACGATATCAAGGGCGAACAGGACGCTTATATTTTTTACATCGCATACACAAAGGACGGTATCAAAGACAAAACAAAGCGCCCCCTGATATTTTCCTTCAACGGAGGACCGGGATCGTCGTCAGTCTGGATGCACATGGGCTTTTTAGGCCCCCGCAAGGTGCTTTACAATACAGATGGCTTTATGCTCCAGCCGCCCTACGAGGTGGTCGATAATGAACACTCTATTCTGGATGTCGCTGACCTGGTCTTCATCGATCCTGTGGCCACCGGATTCAGCCGGATGCTTCCAAAAAAACCTCTGCACAAATACCACGGCGTGATGGAAGACATCCAGTCGGTTGCCGAGTTCATTCGTCTGTATATCACTCGCCATGATCGCTGGGGCTCACCCAAATTCATCATTGGGGAAAGCTATGGCACCACCCGTGCCGCCGGCCTAACTGGCTACCTTCTGAGCACACACCGGATTTACACCAACGGCACTATCCTGGTTTCGATGACCGAGCTGGGATCCGATCCAGCCCTTGACCTGTCGTGCATGCTGATCCTCCCCCACTTCACGGCCACAGCCTGGTATCACAAAGCCTTGCCTGCCGACCTTCAGGCTAAACCTCTCCGTGAAGTCTTGGACGAGGCAGAGGCCTTTGCCACCGGAGAATATGCCCTGGCTCTGAACAAAGGAGGATGGCTTTCCGACACCGAGCGGGACACCATAGCCGCTAAGATAGCGCGGTTCACCGGTTTGTCGCCAGATTTTATAAAAAATTGCAACCTGCGTGTAGAAAGACATCGTTTCTGGAAAGAACTTCTCCGTTCCAGGGGCTTAACCGTAGGCCGCCTTGATAGCCGCTACACCGGCACGGATCGCGACTCTGCCGGCGAGACTTTTGAATTCGATCCAGCAATGGCGCACTGGAGTGGCCCTTTCTCAGGGGCTGTCAATCGCTATTTCACAGAGGAACTAAAAATAAAAACCGACCTGAACTATGAAATTTTTGGCAGTGTCAGACCATGGAAAGGCCGCGGAGATGTCAACACGGGAGAGATGCTGCGCCAAGCGATGACCGCGAATCCCTTTCTTAAGGTCTTCATTCTCGAGGGTTATTACGATGCGGCCTGTGACTACTTCACTGCCCAGTACACTATGAACCATCTGGATCTTACGGGAAAGCTCAAAGATCGCATCTCCTTCGGGTTCTACGAGTCAGGACACATGATGTACATCCATTTGCCTTCCCTTATAAAAGCCAAGCAGGACTTGGCCGATTTTATCCGCTCAGCCTGTCCAGAAAGGTAAAAAACGGGATGCTGACTTTCTCTTTCAGAACTGCTGTAAGAATTTTAAAAACCATCCCCATCTGTCCAAAACCTAGAAGTATCGGGATAAAAACCATCCCCAAAGAGGGACCTGTGATTTTTGTCTACAATCACATCGTTCTGCGTGCTGAACCGGTGTGGTTGGGAATCGGTATTCCGGTTAAACCACATGTCAGATTTTTTACCGATATTAAACTGGCAGATCCCAAAAGCCTTCCGATATTGAAAAAAGACATCCGGGAGTCCGTCTTCACCCAGAAATTTCAACTCAAAGCAAATCGATTCCGCTGGACCAAGGCAGCATTGGAAAAATTTGTCGACGTCCTTGCAAGATATATTATCGCGCAGATGAACAGGTTCGATGTGATCATCGCAAATCTGGATTATCCGACGGAAAAAGAAGAAATATCCAGCAAATTTAAAACGAATCTCAAGGCGCTGAAAAAGTGCGTTCGCTGCCTGGAAAACAATATCCCGATTGCCATCGCCCCGAGTGGAGGAAAGACATACGAGGAGTTCGAGAATCCCGTCTACAACACGACCATCCCAACATTGGCAAGCCGGCTCTATAACCAAGACAAAGTCGTTAAAATCGTGCCGAGCATCATCAAAGAACGGCCCACCATCGACCAGAGCACATACTGGCGTTATGTTGCAGACAGAATTATTTTTTACAGGTTTTTCAGACAGGCCTTGCATTTTTTCAGGATAAAAAGCTATAAAAGGCCGACCTTAACGATCGAATTTTTGCCCCCTCTTACATTTGAAAGGGAAAATCCGACAAAAAGTGAAAAAGTTGATTTTATCAAGGGCCTTTTGCAGTTGATCTACGACAGCCTGAAAAAATAATCAGATGTGTTCGATATCTGTGTGATCGGAGATCTCGGAATTGGTCGTACACAAGTCACCTATCGCAAGTTTGTGAACATCGTTTTTCCCGGTGAGCCGTGCAAAATCCTCAAGCTCTTCGGTTGAAGCCTTCAGGTAATTTTCCAATCCCTTGGCCACCTCTTCGATGTTGAGCCTCGCTCTCAATTCCGGGTCCTGCGTCGTGATCCCTTTCGGGCATTTTCCGGTGTCGCAGATGCGGTATTGCTGGCATCCGATGGCCATCAGTGCCGAGGTTCCTATGGCAATGGCATCTGCTCCAAGGGCCAGCGCTTTGGCAAAATCTGAGGAAACCCTCAGCCCTCCTGTGATCACAAGGGACACGTCTTCAGCTCCTTTCTCCTTGAGGAATTTCTGCGCCCTGTAAAGGGCAAACATCGAAGGAACCGATGTAGCAGCTTTGACGAATTTGGGGGAAGCTCCTGTGGCACCGGCTCTTCCATCGATCGTGATAAAATCAGGTTGAGCATACAACGCCACTTCCAGGTCGGCCTCGATATTTCCCGCCGCAAATTTGATGCCTATCGGCTTTCCTCCAGAAGCTTTGCGAAGCCAATCCACCTTTTTTTTCAGGTCATCCTTGCTTTTGATCTCTTCAAAATGCGCGGGGCTGATGATATCCTCCCCCTCTTTGAATCCTCTGACTTCGGCCACTTCCTTGGTCACTTTTTTACCGGGCAAATGGCCTCCCATTCCGGGCTTGGCCGATTGCCCGATTTTGATCTCGATGGCATCGACACGTTGAAGGTTCTCCTCGGTCACGCTGTATCGATTAGGCACATACTCAAAAATGTACTTAAACGCACGCTCCATGGATTCCGGGAGAATCCCTCCCTCTCCAGAACACATCGCCGTCTTCACAGCCGCACTCCCCGTTGCCAGGGAAACCTTCGCTTCCTTGGAAAGAGCGCCGAAGGACATATGGGTGACATACACAGGAGTTTCAATTACCATGGGCACTTTTGCTTTTGGCCCTATGACGGTTTGTGTATTGACAGGAACCTCGCGGTTGAGGGGCAGTTTGGCCAGTTGGGCCCCTTTGATCAGGATCTCATCCCAAGAAGGAACGGGTTTTCTCGTTCGCATGGGCTCGATGATCGGTTTTCCCGTCTCCGCCATCTGGTGGATATCGGCCATGTGGACTTCCAGCTCGTCTTCCAACCTCCTGAATTCACCGGGAGACCCGGATGCATCCTCGGGTACTCCCACAGACACATCCGAGCTCCTGGTTTCTTCTTCTACTTTTTTCCAAGCGGATTTGTCCGATTCACAGACATGACAATTCCAGTCCTCTGCGAGTTCGTTCCATTTTTTCCCTTCTTTTTTTTCGTCAAAAATGGTGTCACAGACGGAACACTTGTAAACGGCCATTTTATCCTCTTAGAAATCCAAATCTGCCGGTTCGTAGAATTCTCTGGGATTCTTGCAGGCGGGGCACTTCGGGGGAGGTTCTGTTCCCTCGACGGTAAAGCCACACACGCTGCATTTCCACTTGATCGGTTCTTCTCTCTTGAAAACCGTGCCGTTCTGGACCATTCCCAACAATTTTTCGTATCGCTCTCTGTGATGGGCCTCGATCTTCCCGATCATTTTGAATAATAGGGCTGCTTCTGTGTTACCCTCAGCTTCAGCCTCTTCGGCGAACTGGGGATACATCTCGATGGTCTCGTAGTTCTCACCGTTCATGGCCGCTTCCAGGTTCTCTGCTGTGGTTCCGACACCACTCAACAGCTTGAAATGGTCTTTGGCATGGTTCATTTCATTCAAAGCTGTTTCCTCGAAAATCTTGGCGATGTAATGATACCCTTCCTCTCGTGCTTTTTCGGCGAAATACGTATACTTGTTTCTCGCCTGGGACTCCCCTGCAAAGGCAGCCTTGATGTTCTCTTCGGTTTTACTCATTTTGGTTCTCCTTTATTTATTATTTTTTATTTTGTATCGCGATGTTGCGATCTTTGAGCCCCTTTTTCTTTCGGCATTTTTTGCACAAGCCATTCAAGACGACTCTTTTGGTATACACTGTAAAGTCATCTTGGAAATAATCCGGGATCCCAAGATTGTCGAATTCATCGCTATAAAAATCCACGATCTTTCCGCAGTGGATACAGTGAAAATGATGATGTTTGTCCATGTCCGGGTCGAACCGCCTCGGCCCGCCCTTAGTTGAAACGACATCGACCAGGCCGATCTCCGCAAATGTCAATAATGTCCTGTTTACAGTGTCATAGGAAATATTCGGAAATTCTTTTCTAACGATGTTGAACATTTCTTCGGCCGTGGGATGATTTTCCTCCTTTATGAGCTTTTTGTATATAGCGCAACGTTGCGGAGTGATCCTCAGATCGAATTTTTTGCAGTGCTTAATGAATTGGTCGAGGCAATCGGAAAGCTTATCATTTTGCATGTTATTATTAAATAGGATTCATTCCTATTTGTCAAGCATTTTTTTAATCCCTTTTCTTGTCATTGACATGATCATTTTTATCATGATAGTTTTGATGTGAATGGAGGAATCATGTCTAGACCGAAAAAACAAAACAGCATAACAAGGCGCAATTTTCTCAAATCTGCTGCTGTAACGATTATGGCACCGGCCATCGTGCCGTCCACCGTTTTTGGGAAATCTTCCCCGAGCAACACCCTTCAGATGGGATGTATCGGTATGGGCCGGCAGGGTCAGGGCGATATGCAGGAATTGATCTATCGTGGTTTAGATGTGGGAGCACGTGTCGTTGCTGTGTGTGATGTGGACCGGCACCGCATGGAGGATGCCCAATGGCTGGCAGAAAAGATTTATACAACAGAGCTTGACAAAGGAAGCTACAAGGGCTGTTCCGCATACCCCGATTTCCGAAAACTTCTGGCTCGTGAGGATATCGACGGAGTTTTGATCGTCACACCCGACCACTGGCACGCAGCACACGCCATTGCGGCCGCAAACGCCGGCAAGGATATTTATCTGGAAAAACCATTGACATACTCCATTACCGAAGGGAGGAAACTCGTTCAGGCCGTGCGCAAAAACAAACGGATTCTCCAGGTGGGTTCACAGCAGCGCTCCTCAACCTATTTTCTGATGGCCTGCGAATTGGTGCGCAACCAGCGCATCGGCAAACTGCACACGATAAAAGTCTGGCTGCCCGAGGATCAAGGCACCGGCGATCCGCAGCCGATGCCTGTGCCCAAGAATCTCGATTACAACTTTTGGCTTGGGCCCGCGCCTCAAGCCCCATTCACCGAGGACCGCGTTCACCCGCAGAGAAACTACAGCAGACCGGGATGGCTCCAGATCGAACAATACTGCCGGGGTATGATCACGGGCTGGGGCTCCCACATGAACGACATCGCGCAGTGGGGCAACGGCACAGAGGATACAGGACCTGTCGTGATCCAGGCAAAAGCCATGTTTCCTGACAGAGGACTTTTTGATGTCCACACCACGTATCGCTCTGAGGCGAAATACGCCAACGGTGTCCGCCTGATCCAGGAAACAGGAGATCCGGCAGGTGTCCGGTTCGAGGGTGATAAAGGCTGGATATTCGTCAAACGGGGCGCGATCGATGCATCCGACAGGGAAATTCTTCGCCAGAAAGTCCAGGATGATGAAATCAAACTCTACCAGAGTTCCAACCACATGAGGAACTTTCTGGAATGCATGCGCAGTCGGAAGGGCCCGGTGGCACCGGTCGAGGTGGGACACCGCTCCAATACCATCTGCGTGATGACACACATCGCGATGAAACTCGACCGCAAGCTGGAATGGGATCCCGAAGCCGAACGCTTCATCGATGATGAGGAGGCCAACCGCTGGCTGGATTATCCGCACCGTGAACCGTGGACCGTTTGAAAACATCTGGACCTGTTTGAAAAGAATGCGATTTTTAAAAAAAAATCAAATATTACTTCTTTTCTCTCTAAGCATGTTCCTGATCCTTAATCCTTTATCCGCGCAACGAACTATCGAGCTGCACCAGGATAATGAGGCCGGATGCCTCCGTGTGATTATCGATGGACAAGAGGCTTTTGTTTATCGATACACCCAATGGCTCGACATTCCCCATATCTGGCCGCTGAACAGTCCGTCGGGAAAAAACATGCTGGTGCAGCAAGCCGAGCCCTATCCCCATCATAGGTCTTTTTACGTGGCGGATACAGTCCGGCTCGACGGCCAAAGAAAGGTCAGCACATACAATGCCCTTTACTCCGGCCAATCGATCGGCACTGAAAGTTATGGACCTCCTTTTCGCGATCACATCCGCCACAACAAGTTTACAAGCTTGGAAGCGGAGGGTAACCGAGCCGTGATCGGCTCTAAACTTGTTTGGGAAATGAATGGTGATACACCAGTGCTGGAAGAACAAAGGCTTCTCGTGATCCATTCGCTGGGCAAAGGCGAGTATCTGATCGACATGACCTTTGAACTGATCGCCGCCTACGGGGATGTGGAATTCGTCAGCGACGACGTGCATTATGCATGGCCTTTTATTAGGATGCACCCCCGTTTCAGCGGTAAAAACGGAGGAACGATCACCGCCGATAATGGCGCCACAGGCGAAGCTAACACCAACATGAAGGTAGCCCTGTGGATCGATTATTCCAACACCGTTGAACAAATCACGGAAGGTTTAACCGTGTTCCAGTTTCCCGACGGCAATGAGCATCGCTGGTTGACCCGCGAGTATGGCATTTTCGGCCCAAGACGGCCGGACGAACAGAGCGGCAAGCCTTTCACGCTGAAAAAAGGCGAGTCGATCACTCAGAAGGTAGGGATCTTCGTTCACACCGGCGATGTGAAAACCAGCCGAATCGCCGAGCGGTATAAACAGTATATCCAAGGCAAGTGGAAGTGATGAAAAGGAGAGAGTTTTGCAGAACCTTATCAGCCTCGGTCATAACGCTGGGCCTCTTGCCGCCAAGCCTTTTACCTCATGAACATTCATCATATCAAAAGGTCAAGATCGACCGCATCGACCTGTTCCCGATGCGTTACCCGATGACAGGCTATTTCAAATTTTTCACCGGTCCGCATGGATCGGCCGGCCGGGCAGCGGTAGCCGTAAAGATCACAGCAGATGACGGAACGATCGGATGGGGCCAATCGGTCCCGATCGCCAAATGGAGTTACGAGACATTGGAAACAGCGACGGTTGTGTTGCGCGAGTATTTTGCCCCAGTCCTTATCGGGCGCGATCCGACAGATATCCGCGGAGCCCATGCCGAGATGGATCGGGCATTGGCTCCGGGTTTCACGACCGGCATGCCGATCAGCCGTGCCGGGATTGACCTGGCCTTGCATGATCTGACCGGTAAGTTGTCGGGCAGGTCTCTGGCGCAGATATGGGGCAAACCCAAGGGTGGCCCGCTAACACTCAGCTGGACGGTCAACGTTACAAGCTTGGATGACATCGGAAGCGTCATGGATGAAGGGAAAAAACGGGGATGCCGCCATTTCAACATCAAGGTCGCTCCAGATCCCGAATTCGATGTGGCATTGGCCAGGGAAGTCCGTCGTCTTTCTCCGGAATCCTTCCTGTGGGCCGATGCAAACGGAGGTTATGAACCTGAAACAGCGTTGAAGGCGGCGCCGCAATTGGCCGATGCCGGTGTGGACATGTTGGAAGCCCCGCTCCGGCCCAACCGCATTAGCGGCTACCAGGCCCTGAAAAAACAAGGGGCACTGCCGATCCTGATGGACGAGGGAGTGGTAACGCCTATTGATCTGGAAGAGTTCCATAAGCTCGGCATGTTGGATGGTGTTGCCATGAAACCTTCCCGATGCGGCGGATTGATCTCGAACAAACAACAAATCGAATTCTGTCAAAAACACAACCTCATATGGTTGGGCAGCGGCCTGACCGACCCGGACATCTCGCTGGCTGCAACGCTGGGCCTTTACGGAGCTTTCGGATTGAAAAAACCCGCTGCGCTCAACGGCCCTCAATTCCTCACAACCGACGTGCTCAAAAAACCGCTGCGTATCAAAAACGGCATGGCCTATATTCCTGAAGGCCCTGGACTAGGAATCGAAGTCGATGGAGACAAAGTCATCGCACTGATGAAAAAAAGCGGCGGTCAAAAATGGAGTGTGTCATGAAAATGATATGCATAACTATCATTTTAATCGGCCTGACATTTACAAATGCTTTGGCTCAAATGGCAATTTTGGAAAACGGTGAAAAAGGGGCTCTGACAGTGCGGGATGGACAAGTCGATGTTCTGACTTACCGATTCGGTGACCAGCTTAAAGAAGGCCTTGATCCCGAGCAAACACGGTCGTGCTACATCCATCCCCTGTATTCGCTGGACGGCCAGGTTCTCACCGAGGACTTTCCTCAGGATCATTTTCACCACCACGGCATATTCTGGACCTGGCCGATCGTTAAGACCCGAGGACAGGACACTCAGACATGGCATCCCGCCAACCTGCGCCAACATTTTGTCCGCTGGCTGAAACGTGAAGTCAAAGGCAAAATGGTTACACTAAGCGTAGAAAACGAATGGAAGCTGGATGGCCAGGAAATTGTGGCCAAAGAAATCGTCACGCTGCAAATTCACCAGGCAAATGACATGGGTCGGGCTGTCGACCTGGAGCTGACGATAGAGGCTATAGGTGGACCGCTCACGCTGCAAGGGACGTCTGATCAAAACAAGGGTTATGGTGGATTTTCTCTGCGCGGCGCACCTATGTTCAAAGGCACGATCTTGGCTACTGATCAAGGCTTAGAAGAAAAAGACTCCAATAACAAAAAGTTCCGTTGGGTGGGTCTATCTACCGAGGAAGTCGGTGTGGCAATATTCGTTTCACCCGAACATCCTGACTTTCCACCCACCTGGTGTATACGCAACAGCTATGCGGGATTTTGCAATGTCTCCTGGCCCGGGCTCAAACCCTTCGTTCTTCAACCCGGCCAGCCTGTCACGCTGCGCTACAGGCTTTACATCCATCGTGAACCCGCTGCCACCGGCCGAATCAGTGAGGCCTACGAGTCTTATCTCTCTGTACACAAGCAATAACAATATATTCATATAAAATCACAGCAGCTTTTCCCTATAAGGAGGGCAAGAGAAAACCATGAGTTATTTTGTATTTTCCTTTAAAAAATATG
>DAOVBT010000272.1 GCA_030670375.1 Candidatus Aminicenantota bacterium
ATTGATCGGCCGGGCCCATCCGATGTACGAACATGGGATCGCAACGCTTGCGCTGACAGAAACCCTTATCGATACAAACGACCTCAGCCTGGACCCGATCATCGAAGTTGCGGTTCAGCTGATTATCAGGGCTCAAAACACGGAAAACAAACCTGAATTTCTCAAAGGACCGATCTCACCGGATTCGAAACATTACGGTGGCTGGCGTTACAAGCCAGACAGTGTGGACAGCGATTTGTCTGTTTCCGGATGGCCCATCTTGGCGCTAAAAGCTGTGCTAAATGCAGGGTTTACAGTCCCCGAATGGTCATTACAGAAAGCTGTGGAATTCCTAGGAGCCTGTCATGATGAAAGCGATGGTTCTTTTGGCTATTTGGCAGGAAGTTCAGGAAAGAGCTGTGTTCGTGCCGGCATCGGCGCCTTGTGTCTGCAGTTGATCGGCAAAAAAAACGATCCACGCATTCCGCCGGCTCTCCGGTTCATGCAAAACAATCCTCCCATCTGGAACATAGAGGATCCGGGTTCAGGGTATCCTTTTTATTATTGGTACTACGGGACGCGGGCCATGCTGAATGAGGGAGGGGAAGATTGGCGGATCTGGAAAGACTGGATGTGCCGGCTCCTTGTGGACAATCAGAATGGTGACGGGAGCTGGAATGGCAATCAGAGTGAGAAAAACCGACCGATCTACACAACGACCCTTGGCGCACTGATGCTGGAGCTCTGCTGCGGGCATCTTCCGATATACATGAGGGAAAGAGTCCCAAGGCCTGGACAAGTCGAAGTTTTGTTCGATAAAGGGGCTGAAAAACAGGCCGCGACAAACGTGGAGCTTATATTGGATGCATCCAATTCCATGTGGGGGCAAATACAAGGAGTAGCTAAGATCACAATAGCCAAAGATGTTTTGGAACAGATCATCAATGGACTGCCGGATGAAATGAATGTGGGATTGCGCTTATACGGGCATCGGTATGGGCTCAATGACCGGCGTGCCTGTCAGGATACCGAGCTCAATGTACCCATAGGCCCTGTCGATAAAGCTGCACTTGTCGATATCATTAAAAAAATTCAGCCGAAGGGAAAAACCCCATTGGTCCACTCCGTCCTGCAGGCCGGGAATGATTTTAAAAACATCCAAAGCGGCAGCATCATTCTTATCACGGACGGCATCGAAAGCTGTAACGGAGACATCAACTCGATCGCTTCTGCATTAAAAGAATCAGGACTCGAATTAAAGCTTCACATCGTAGGATTCGACATCAAAGAAGAGGCAGCGCGGAAGGAATTGGAAGCGATCGCTAAATCCACAGAGGGAACCTACCTGGATGCTAAGGACTCTCAGGAACTGCTCTCTTCTCTCGAGCAGACCCTGACAATCGATTTCGAAATCCTGGATGAAAAAGGTCAAGCCAAAGCAAAAGGCATGGTGGGGGGAGAATCCATAAGATTGATGGAGGGATCATACATCCTTCGGCTTTTGGTCGAACCCGCACCCTTCGAGGCAGAGATAACCATTAAGCCCGGACAAAAAACCACGATCATCCTCACTAAAGAAAAGGAAAAGTGGATCATTAAAAAATGAGATTCTTTCAGATAAAGGAGATTTGAGAATGCATAAATCGAGAAACGGGAAATATATATCATTAATTCTTTCCGTTCTGCTTTTGGTTATTTTTACATTACCTAAAATGGCTCAATCACAAACCGAATCAGAACCGAATAACAGCCGCGAGGAAGCTAATGAGTTGCGCCTTGGGGAAAGTATTGAGGGACTGTTTCAGAATCCGTACGATTCAGACTGGTACAAGCTCGTCATCAGTGAATCCGGAAAAAACATCATCCGGATTGACCTATCCGGAGTGCCAGAAGTCGGAACATATATAGAAGTCTATGACGAGAACGGGGAATATCTAAAACGTGCCGATACGGGTTACGAGGGTGAACCAGAAGAGATGGTCAATTTTGGTGTAACTGAAGGTGTCTACTATATCACCGCTTACGGGAGCGAAAAGAACGACAAGGATAAATACAGACTCAGCACCCAACTGATCGGCCCCTGGGAGGAAGGGCAGGAATTCGAACCGAACGACGACCGCGATCACGCAAATGATCTAAGTCTAGGGGGAAGTATCGAAGGGCTATTTCAGAACCCGAGCGACTCAGACTGGTACAAGCTCGTCATCGATGAATCCGGAAAGACTATTACCCGGATTGAGCTTAGTGGAGTCCCAGGAGTCGAGACATATTTTGAAATCTACCATGCAAATGGCGACCGTTTAAAACTTGCTGATTCAGTTTACGAGGGCGATCCAGAGGAGATAGTCAATTTCGGAGTAACTGAAGGTGTTTATTATATCAATGTATCCGGGAGCGAAAAGAACGAAACGGATAAATACAGACTCAGCACCCAATTGATCGGTCCCTGGCAGGAAGGGCAGGAATTCGAGCCGAACGATGACCGCGATCACGCAAATGATCTTAAAGATGAACAAGGGATTAGAGGATACGCCAATCCTCACCAAGATACAGACTGGTATACGATTACAGTGCCCGAGCCCGGCCCAGCTATATGGGTAATTGAGTTATCTGCCCTCCCTCAAGTGGATTTGTCTCTTGAATTGTTCGATGTCCATGGGAATCGACTGAAACGGGCAAATATAACGGAGGAAAATGATAATGAAATGCTTGTCAGGATGAAGGTTGTCCCCGGCAAGTATTACATCACTGTCAACAGTGTCGGAGGCAACACTGATGTGTCATACACGCTGAAGTCAGCTGAATTCACAAAGCCACCCGCAACGCCCGAGGAAATAAGCAAATCGCTCACCAGGGCATTGGATTATTTGGCCCTAAAGCAAACCGGAGAGGGATATTGGCCTGGCATGTATGAGGGGAATGCCGGTATCGCGGGACTTGCTTTAATGACGTTTATCGGTGCGGATTGCGTGCCAAAAAAATATTCCTCGAACATCACAAAAACCATAAACTTCCTCAAAAGCAAATACACGCCATCATCAGATTACAAACCAAGTTCCAAAGACGCAGCCTATTACGGTGGGTTGATTCACACGGATAATCCCATGTATGAACAGGGTATCGTCACATTGGCTTTGATCGAAGCATTGGTTGAATTGAATGATTCCAGCCTTGAGCCGATCATCGAAGACGCCATTCAATTGATCATTCGGGCACAAAATACAGAACACAAACCCGAGGTTCTCGGAGGCCCGGTTAATACCGACTCGCCCCATTATGGAGGTTGGCGCTACAATCCAGACAGCACAGATAGCGACATCTCGATTACAGGATGGCAAATATTAGCGCTCAAAGCAGGACTTATGGCCGGATTCAGTATACCTGAATGGCCATTACAAAAGGCAGCGGACTTCCTGAGAGCCTGCTATGACAAGGATGAGAAGGCCTTTACATACAAGGTAGGAAGCGGAGAAACTGGTGGCGTGCGGGCAGGGATCGGGGCGCTGGGATTGCAGCTATGCGGATACGCTGATGATCCGTTGATCCCTCCAACTTTACGTTATATGTTAGATAATCCATCAGTCTGGGAATTTGAAGATCCGGGAGCCGGATACCCATTTTACTACTGGTATTATGCCACCCGCGCCATGCTGAACTCCGGAGGTGAAAACTGGCAAATATGGAAGACCTGGATGTGTCGACTGCTTGTCGACCACCAGAACGAGGACGGGAGTTGGGAGGGCGCACAAGAAGAAACAAACATGACAATCTACTCAACAGCCCTCGGCGCTCTGATGCTGGAACTTTGCTGTGGGCACCTTCCCGTATACATGAGGGAAAGGGTTCCAAGGCCCGGTTCGATCGAAGTTGTTTTCGTGGAGGATACGGTCAAAAGAGCAACAAAGAATGTCGAACTGATCGTCGACGCCTCCAATTCCATGTGGGGACAAATAGAGGGGATTAGCAAGATCGCCATCGCCAAGGAGGTTTTAGAACAAATCATCGCCAGACTCCCTGACGAAATGAACGTGGGGCTGCGCTTGTATGGACATCGTTATGGGCTTAATGACCGACGGGCCTGTCAGGATACAGAGCTTGTAGTCCCCATTGGGT
>DAOVBT010000035.1 GCA_030670375.1 Candidatus Aminicenantota bacterium
GAACATGAAGCGCATGAGAGCGAGATTGCTCCTGTCTTGATTCTTCCAGGATCCTACGATGAATTCATGCAAAATCTCGGCCGAAAAAATCGGCATGAGCTCCGCCGAAAAACACGAAAATGGGAATCTCTCGGGAATATTCGCATCGATCGAATCACTGAGTCAGAAAAGTTAAGTTCTGCCATCCAGAAGTTTGTGTCCTTGCACAAAGCGAGCAGTCCTTCCAAGCAAGAATTTTGGCAGAAACAAGGGATGACACAGTTTTTTTACGAGTTGGCCCATCTTTTTGCTATGGAGAATTGGGCGGAATTCTATATGCTTTATGTCAAAGACAGATCGATCGCGACCCTTTTGAGTTTTCCCTATGAAGACACCGTGTATTTTTACAATGTTGCCTATGATAGAGATTATTCTGTCTACAGCCCTGGGTTCTTATTGTTCGATCATGCGATCAAGCGAGCAATAGCTAAAGGTAAAAATGCCGTGGACTTTCTGAGAGGAAGAGAAAAATATAAGTATTTTTTTGGCGCAAAAGAAAGTAAAATATACAGCTTGAAATTGATACAGAGAGAAAAAAAACGATGAAAATCTGCACGATCAGCTTCCACAGCTGTCCGTATTCCCATTTGGGGGGAAACGGAAGCGGAGGTATGAGTGTGTACCTGCGGGAGCTGACAGCAGGACTGGTGGATTTCCCCGATGTGAGCGTCGACCTCTTCACCAGGGCCCAAAATCCTATCTGTGTGGAATCCAAGGATATTTCCCCGCAGATCCGTGTTGTCCAGTTGAGCGGAGGCCCTGAATATCCTATCGACAGGAAAGATCTTTATGAATTCATCCCAGAATTCTCGGTAAACTTAGAAAACTATATTCATCGTAAAAAAGAAGAATATGACGTCGTTCACTCCCACTACTGGCTTTCGGGGCTGGCCGGAGGATACATCAAAAACAAATTGGGGGTGCCGCTCGTTCACACATATCACACCATCGGTTTCATGAAAAGGAGAGCATTAGGCCAAAAGGAACACAGGTGTCGGGCAAATTCGGAAAGACAAATCGCCCACGTGTCGGACTCGATCATCTCTCCTTCAACAGAAGAAAAGGAAAGCTTGGTCGAAGAATACGGCATTTCCCCGTCAAAGGTAAAGATTGTGTATCCAGGAGTCAATCCGAGGCTCTTTTATCCCATCGAGAACCGGACGATTCTTAAAAAGATGGACTATCATCGTCAGGACGATTTTGTTCTCTTGTATGTGGGGCGCATCGAAAAAGTCAAAGGGCTCATGAATGTGATCGAAGCCTTGCATGTATTGAACGAAAAAAATCTTCCGCTGTTCGAAAAGGTCAAACTGATCGTTATCGGGGGAGGAAAAAAGGAAGAAGAATTAGCACAAAACAAGGAAGTCTCCCGAATAACAAGGGCGATGGAACAACATGACCTCAAAGACAAGGTGGTCTTTTTGGGATCGATCGACCAGGCACATCTCCTGAAATATTACTCTGCTGCCGATGCTCTCGTTGTTCCTTCGTTATACGAATCCTTTGGCCTTGTGACTGTTGAAGCATTGGCTTGTGGAATTCCTGTCATTGTCAGCCAGATCGGCAAGATGAAAAGCATTGTCAAAGAAGGAAAAAACGGATTTTCCTTTCGTCCAAACGATCCAGTCTCTCTCTGTCAGAGCTTAGAAAATGTGTTTATGCATCGCAGCCGGCTTTGGAGCCGCACCTCGATTCGAGAGGATGTCGTCCAGCGATTTTCCTGGGATAACACAACAGAGAATACCTATCAGATATTCGAGGGGCTGATCAACGGGTGCCTTTGGCCTAAAACCATATTTCAACCCGATGGAAGCCTTCAGCCAGTTTAAACGCCTCGCCTTCTGCCATGTCTTTCGCTCGTTTGCACAGCCATTTTTCCATCTCTGATTTAAAGGGTTCCTTTATCTGACTTTTGTGGCAGCTCAACGCTTGGACCTTGAGGTCGAATGTTTCAGTGATATCCGAACGAAAATTGATATCCTGATCTTCCGGTGCCCAAAGCCACACCTCTTTGACTTTGTGGGGAAGAAGGCCGTTTGCCATAAAATCCGGGTAGGCCCACACATCCCTGGCATAAGGAAATATAGCGTCCAAGACCACACGGCCTACAATCCTGTGGTCTCTGTGCCACACATACCTCCGGTAGGGATCGGCCGTGATAACGATTTCTGGTTTGTATTTCCTTATGTATTTGGCTATCTCTTTACGAAACTCTGGCGTATCCTCCAGAGTCTGGTCCGCGTGGCGGAGAAAGATCACTTCTTCGACTCCTAAAATCTTTGCCGCCTCCAGTTGTTCTTTTTCACGAATCTTGATCAACTCTTCGGGTAGCATGTTGATATCATCGGTGCCCTTATCTCCGTTGGAACAGACGATGTAAACAACCGTTTTTCCCTTGCGGGTGAGTTTGGCAACGGTGCCCGAGGTCCCGAATTCTGCATCATCCGGATGCGGGGTGAAGACCAAAAAATCAGCTTTTGTTGTCGTCATATCATTTCCTTACGAACAGCATGTAAGAAATTGTATATTATCATATTCTCTGATACAATTCCTGACTCCTTAATTTGAGATGATGTACGTTGGTTCGTTATCCATCACAAACCCTACTCCACGAGATTGGCCAAAATTTCAAAGCTTTTTTCGCTACGCTTATCACATGAAGGGTGAAGTCTGGCAGGGGGGATCGCCGGTCGTGAAGAATAACCTGGGCCGGTCCAATTATTCATTGCAAAAGGACCTGTTTATTGCAGAGTTGAACCGGCGGATGGTCGGGATCGCCGATGTGACATTGGAGCTACGTGTTGCAAGGGCGATCATCGAGTGGTTTGTGCATCCCGGCGTCCAACGCAAAAGGGTTGGGAGAGAATTGGTGAAGTATGTGTGTGAACGAGGACGCCAACAGGGTGCTCGTGTGGCTCATGTGTGTATCCCAGAAGAGGACAAGTTCACCCGGAATTTTGCTGTCGAGCTCGGCTTCTCTCAGGCGAGGTGTTTTTTGGGCATGGAGGTTGATTTGACAGGATCTTTTGAACGAATTCCTGGTTCTGCGGCTGTGGAGCATTTTCGAGCAGGAGATGCCGCATTGCTGGCCACTGTCCAGAACCGGATCTTCACAGGGAGTTGGGGATTTTGTCCAAATTCTCCAGATGACATCCGGTATTTTTTTCGTCTGACTCAAAGCAAATGGCGGGATATTTTGATGATTCGAGAGAACGTAAAAATCATCGGATACTGCTGGTTGCATCCTGTTATCAGAGAGGGTAGAGCCATAGATAGAAGAAAATGGCGGCTTCATATGTTCGGGACCGATCCCGAATTTCAAGGAAAGGGATGGGGAAAAAAGTTGTTCCAGACCAGCTTGGAATATTTGAGAAAAAGGGAGGCGACTTCTTTAGAACTTACGGTAGACAGTGAAAATACGCCTGCCATACATCTTTATAAATCTGTGGGTTTTAGAGTAAAGTCGCGAGAGTTTTGGTACGAAAAAGATCTGTTGTTAAAGTAAGAGGAAGATAATATAATGCGGCTGAAATATCCTAATTCGGCAAGGTAGGAGGCTGTATTCCAATGGACAAAAAAAAGGCTCTGGAGAAAATTGCCCAAAGATTAAGGATTCACTCTTTCAAGATGACTTCCAAGGCGGGATCCGGTCATCCGACGACATGTTCTTCGATGGCAGAGCTTGCAGCCTGTTTATTTTTCGATGAAATGAGATACAACATCCATGATCCCTTTGATTGGTCCAATGATGAGTTTGTCCTCTCCAAGGGGCATGCGGCTCCCATCCTCTGGGCGGTTTACGCCGAAGCCGGCATCATCTCGCAAAAAAGCCTTATGAATCTGCGGAAGATCACATCTACCTTAGAGGGGCATCCTACACCCCGGATGAAGTGGGTCAAGGGCGCGACCGGTTCTCTGGGACAAGGTCTTTCCGTCGGGGTGGGACTGGCTATGGCCATGAAACTGGGAAAATGCCCAAGGCGGGTTTATGTCGTGTTAGGGGATGGGGAATGTGCTGAGGGAGCTGTCTGGGAGGCAGCCAACCAAGCCTCTCTGGCCGGTCTTGATAACCTCTGTGCCATATTGGACATCAACCGGCTGGGGCAGTCCGATCCCACCATGCATGGACACGACCTGGATGCTTACGAAAGAAAGTTCAAAGCTTTTGGCTGGAATGCGGTTAAAATCGATGGGCACAACATATCCCAGATATTGTCCGCCATTAAAAAGGCCAAGCAGTCCAAGGAGCCGACCGCCATCATTGCCAAGACCATAAAGGGCAAGGGCGTTTCCTTTTGTGAGGATAAAAACGGCTGGCATGGCAAGCCTTTGAAACAGGCAGATCTCGAGCGAGCACTGGATGAGCTCGGCCCGATGCCTGAAATCGATGCGAAAAAATATGTCCAAAAGCCGAATAAATTAAAAAAACCAAAATTAAAAAGAGGGTTTCAATTCGCGAAAAACACATACGATAAGAACACAGCCACAAGACGCGCATACGGAAATGCCCTAGTCAACCTGGGGAAAATCAACGAGTCGGTCGTGTCCATCGATGGGGATGTCAAAAATTCCACGTATGCCGATTCGTTCTTTGCCGCTTTTCCCAAAAGGTCATTCGAAGTGTATATTGCCGAGCAAAACATGGTGGGAATCGGTATCGGGATGGCAGCAAGAGGATATCTCCCGTTCCTTGCAACTTTTGCGGCGTTTTTATGCCGAGCTCATGACCAAATAAGAATGGCCGGCTATTCCTTTTCCAATATGAAGCTGGTCGGTTCCCACGTAGGAGTTAGTATCGGGGCTGACGGGCCTTCTCAGATGGGCCTGGAGGATATTGCTCTGTTTCGTCCGATCCCCGGTTGCGCCGTGCTATATCCCAGCGATGCCTATTCCACAGAAGGGTGCGTCGAGGCCATGGCCAGGTACAAAGGATTGGCTTATCTGCGGACCTCACGACCCGGCATGCCCATCCTGTACAAAAAAGGCGAGGAGTTTCCGATTGGTGGCTCAAGGGTCCTGAAAAGGAGCCAGAAAGACAGCGCAGCCGTGATTGCGGCAGGCATAACCGTTCATGAGGCTTTAAAAGCCTATGAAGAGCTCAAGAAGGAAAATATATGGGTTCGCGTGATCGATGCCTACTCCGTCCAGCCCATGGATCCGAAAATACTCAAAGAGGTCGCAAAGGCAGGGAACAAGGCCGTTGTCGTGGAAGATCACTTCCGAAGCGGAGGGCTGGGCGATGCTGTCGCTTCTCTCCTCGGCGGCAAGGCAGAATTTAAACACCTTGCTGTAGACGATCTGCCTCGCTCGGGTGAACCCGAGGAATTGTTGGAAAAATACGGGATATCTGCCAGACATATTGAACAGGCAGTGAAACAATTCCTCAAGAAATAGCCGCTCTTTTTTTCTGTCTGATATCGAAGCATGAAAAAAACGCTGGTTTTTCTCTTGTGTTTCAGTCTTTTTCCTGCACAGAGCCGTCAAATAAACAACGGAACTGTCGTCGTCGTTTATGATGGAGATACTGTCAAGGTGAAGTCGGATACCGGATTTGAGCGTCGGGTTCGACTGATCGGAATCGATACGCCTGAGATCGAGGATTCTCCGGCAAATACTCCGTTGGAAGCCTTGCTGGCTAAGAGGTTTACTTTCCATCATCTTTTCCGGAAGAGTGTAAAACTTTCCTATGAGAGAGAAGTCGAAGATAAGTACGGAAGACTTCTGGCCTATGTTTGGACTGAGGCGGGGCTTTTTAACGAGTTCATCCTGAAGGAGGGATTTGCCCGTGTGTATCTTAAATTTCCGTATGGCATGAAGGAAAAATTCATCCAGGCACAAAAAAAGGCCCAGGAGCAGGGGAGAGGTTTCTGGCACAAGGAACCTTATCCGATTTTCACCACGCAACAAGTGCGGAATCATATCGGGAAGTTGAGCAGAGTGCGTTTTGTGTGTGCCCGCATCCAAAAAAGTGGGAACCTGCTGCTTCTTCTAGCGAAAAGCGGAGATTTCGCCGCACTGATCCCGAAGAAATATCTCTCTCTTTTCGGAGATATCCAAAGGATGAAAGGGAAAACCATCCAGGTCTTCGGGTTCCTGGAGGAATACAGGGGACAACCCCAGATCATGCTCTTTTTTCCCTCTCAAATTGGGGTCAAACCTTGACATTGGACATTTTCAGGATTATCAAATTTTTGAATTTCTCAAGAAAAACGGAATGGACAATGTCAAGGTTTGACCCCATCGATGAAAATTGAATTTGACAGAAAGCAGCAGTTGGTTTAAACAATAGACCTATAAACATGGAAGCAGGAAATCTTCTCTTTTATTTTTTCATCATTTTTGCCTCGGCTAAAATACTGGGTGAATTATTCATCCGCCTCCGGATGCCCGCCATAATCGGTGAGCTGATGGCGGGCGTTTTGTTGGGCAATTATGTCCTGGGAATCATAAGCACAGAAAACCATGTCCTGATGTCCTTTGCCGAGATCGGGGTGATTTTTTTGCTGTTTCATGTCGGACTCGAGATCAGGGTCAAGGACCTGTTCGCCGTCGGACGCACCGCTGTTTTTGTGGGACTGCTCGGCGCTCTGTTTCCGCTTGTCATGGGATTCCTGACTGTTTTCTGGTTGGGATTTCCTTTTGTCGAAAGCCTTTTTATCGCGACAGCCATCCTGGCTACGAGCGTCGGGATATCGGTGAAGGTCCTCCAAGACATGGGATTGATAAAACATAAGGTGGCCTACATTGTGTTGGGTGCTGCGGTTCTGGACGATATCCTAGCATTGATCGTCCTTGCGGTCGTGAAGGGGCTTGCGGCGAAGGAATTCCATGTCGTAGAGATTTCCCTTTTGGTCTTGGAATCCATCGCTTTTGTCGGCTTCCTCACATGGTGGGGTCCTCGAGTAGCAAAAAGAACACGCAAATGGGTGGAAAAACTGAACATCCCCGAGGGCCCTTTTGTTATATCCGTTATTCTTTGTCTGGGCTTGGCAGAGCTGGCCGATGTGATCGGACTGGCTGCAATTATCGGGGCCTTTATGGCCGGGATCGTGATCGACGAGATGGCAGGAGTGTATGACCTGGAGAACAAAGTCAAATACGTGAACGAATTTTTTCTTCCGTTCTTTTTTGTGATGATGGGGGCACACCTCGATCCCAGGACGTTTCTCGATCCCCGCCTTGTTATGTTGGTCCTGGTGATATCAGCGGTAGCTGTCGTGAGCAAGATGCTCGGGGCAGGTCTGGCCTGCAGGAAGGAGGACTGGCGAACGAGAATCCAAGTCGGCGTGTGTATGATTCCACGAGGGGAAGTGGGAATTATCGTGGCACTGATCGGTCTTTCTCTCCAATCGATCAATCAAGAGGTGTATTCTGTAGTGCTCGGCATGTCTCTTCTGACGACAATCGTCACGCCTCCGTTGATTGTCGTGGCTTTTCGAAAAGGACGGAGAAGAAGAAAGGCAAAAGGTGAATAAACATGTTTAACGCATTGACCGATAGGGTTGTCCGGGAGCTCAAAAAGATCGTCGGGGAAAAAAATGTAATCTGCGATCCGGAGAAAAAAATCGATTACAGCCATGATGAATTTTCTCTCAGCGATATAGCTCACGAACCTGATGTCGTGGTCAAATCCAATTCAACACAAGAGGTATCCCGGATTCTCAGTTTGGCCAATGAAGAAAAGATCCCGGTGACTCCTCGAGGAGGAGCGACAGGACTGTGTGGAGGTTGTGTGCCCGCAAGCGGAGGCATCGTTCTTTCTCTCGAGAGGATGAACCGGATTGTAGAGGTGGACAGGTATAACCAGATGATTGTGGCCGAAGCTGGTGTCATGCTGATGGACTTTTACCCTCGTGTCGAGGAGGAAGGCCTTTTCTTTCCCCCCCACCCTGGAGATGAGACAGCCATGATCGGCGGTGTCATCGCTACGAATGCGGGAGGAGCCAGGGCGGTGAAATACGGTGTTGTCCGCAACTATATTCGTGGGTTGGAAGTCGTCCTTCCTTCAGGGGCGGTAATCAACCTGGGTGGGAAACTGATGAAATCCAGCACCGGGTACAATTTATTGCATTTGATGATCGGTTCGGAAGGCACATTGGGCATTATCACCAAAGCCACCATACAGCTTTTGCCATCTCCCCAGATGTCCCGTTCGCTCATCATCCCGTACGAAAACCTGAAGGACGCCATCGACACGGTGCCGGAACTCCTGGCCAAAAAAATCATGCCCCTGGCCGTCGAGTTTATTCCGAAAGATGTCATCCAGATCACGGAAAAATTCCTGCGCAAACGATGGCCAAGCACGTTGGGCAGCACTTATTTACTCATCATTTGCGATGCTTCAACCGAGGAACAGATGGACAAATTGTCCGAGCAAGTGGCTGCAATTTGTATGGAACGAAACGCTCTGGATGTTTTTGTGGCTGATAACCCGAGCAAACAGCAGCAGGTTCTCGAAATCCGCAGCAAAATTTACGAAGCCATCAAGGCCCATACCCTGGAAATTCTGGATATCGCCGTGCCTCGTGCCGAGATCGCCCAACATGTCAAGCGTGTGCAAGAGGTCTCTCAAGAATACAAGATTTGGCTGCCGACATTCGGCCATGCAGCCGACGGGAATGTGCACACACACATCATGAAAGCCGTGTACGAAGATGGGCACATAGTCCCTCTTCCTGAGGAGGATTGGAAAAATAAGCTGGAAAATGTCCGCAGAGAGCTATACAGAGACTGCAAAGAAAGAGGAGGGGTGATTTCCGGAGAACATGGGATCGGGATCGTGAAAAAACCTTACCTTTCCTACGTTTTAGACGAAGAATCCATCAGTCTGATGAGGGGGATCAAAAGAACCTTTGATCCGAACAATATCCTCAACCCAGGGAAAATCTTTGACCTGTAACTCAGCATGAAGATTTATCAGCAAACATCTGATTAAGGATGAACATTATGTCACCCTTTTCAATCAGTGTCATACAAGGAGGCACTAAAATCTCTGTGGAGGAGTTGCAATAATTTATAAAATGACATAATCTGAATTATTCAGGGCGGAGAAAAACATGGTTGATTTGAAAACGACATATATGGGACTCGAACTCCGCAATCCGATTATCGTTGGGAGCTCTGGACTGACCAAGTCTTTATCTGGAATAAAACGTTGTGAGGAAGCGGGTGTCGGAGCTGTCGTTCTCAAGTCCATCTTCGAAGAGCAATTCCAAGTTGAACAGAACTTTCCAGAAGAAGATATCAATGTCTATCCCGAAGCTTTGGATTACATGAGACACGGAGGACTTCTTGAATATGCTCCTCAGGAACTCACGCAGATGATCGAGCAGGCAAAAAAAGAGGTGAACATCCCGATCATCGCGAGCATCAACTGCCAATCGAATAAGCTTTGGCCCAGTTTCGCTCGGCAACTGCAGGATGCGGGTGCAAATGGTTTGGAATTGAACATTTACTTTCTCCCGATCGATCTCGATTCACCAAGTATTGATTATGAAAAATACCACATCGATATTTTGGAGAAAGTCAAAAAGGAAGTCACGATTCCCGTGGCTGTGAAACTGACCACACAGATCACAGCCCTTCCTCACCTGGCTCATAGGCTTGCGGAATCGGGGTGTGATGCCCTGGTTCTTTTCAATTGGTTCCTTGTGCCGGATATCGATGTTCATAATCTTCAGACAAAAAGTCGTAAGGGGATTGGGGATTTCCATCAGAGCCTGCGCTGGGTGGGGCTTCTCTCCGGGAGAGTGGGATGTGATGTGGCCTCTTCAGGGGGAACCCAGAGCGGTGAAGATGTCATCAAACAGATACTCGCTGGCGCCTCAGCCGTTCAAGTGTGTTCTCTATTTTACCAGAAGGGATTGGAGGAAAACTCCCATTTGTTGGAAGGACTCGAAGCGTGGATGACAAAACAGAGGTGTCCTGATATTGCAAGTTTCCGTGGCGATCTCTCTTTTAAAAAACAGGAATTGAGCTTTAAAGATTTGGGAGAAGCGGAGGTTTATTTCCGTTTTCAATATCTCAAAACCTATGTAGGGAAAAAATAAAATTCAAAAAAACAGGGGGACAGATGGAAAGAATCACTGAAATATTTGTGGTTTTAGAAAACAAACCGTCAACCTTAGGAGATCTTTGTGGTTGTCTTTCTGAGAACAAGATCAACATCGAGGCTATCGGACTTTTTCAAGACTCGGCCAAGCTCTATGTGAAAAACATCAACAAGGCGATGAAAATCCTCTCAAAGTACAAGTATGAGATAGAAACGAGGGAAGTCTTGAGAGTGGATCTAGAGCACAGGCTTGGATCTCTGGCCGATGTGGCCACTTTATTGGGTAACAAAGGCATTAACATCGAATACTGTTACGGCACGCTTGGCTCCAAAACCAATACCATATCTGTCATCATGGATGTGTCTGATATAGACAGGGCGTTGAAGATTTTAAAGTCGTAAATCAGGTTTTTTCGTAGGATCGAGTGGATATTCTCATCCTTTTGTTGTCATTTGCAGCAATGTCAGGATAACTTCCTGATATTGCTGAAGTAAAAAAAGCATCGGCATTTTTTTATGAATAATTCAGGTTTGAGGAGGT
>DAOVBT010000216.1 GCA_030670375.1 Candidatus Aminicenantota bacterium
AAGACGCTTTCGGATAGGCTTTAACCTGAATAATCCAGGTTAGACAGTCTTCTCAGAATTCAAGCAGGAAGAACCTGGATTCCCAGGCGCCCATCTGGATGTTTTGCTTTGGGGGGCCGATCGCTTCACCCAGGACATTCACCTCCACAACGCCCGCATTTTTCCCGGAATCATCCGGGGAGAAGATCCGAAATTCTGTGGATTTCCCCTCTATTTCGCGGAGATGCAGGATAATCCCGTTTCTGTCGGAAACCGGTTTTGTGCTCACGAGAAGGATATTATCGGCATCGATATGAAGCAAAGACCGCTCAGGGGGGATTTTTGAAGATTTGCCTGAAGGAAACACTCTGCACAGCAGGGGAATACGTGAACCCCATCCCATACGTGTGGCAAAAGCCGTGGATGTGTCCTGTGAAGAAGTGAGGAAATAACTCCACTTGAATTCTCCTTCCTGACTCGCCTTGAAGTTTGTCACCCAATAATTGTTCATTACCCAGGAAAAAACATGAGGCTTTTCCACCTCGGCGATGTACCGGAATTCCCCGAGATTCAAGCCGCCAAATTGCACCAGTGGTGCTTCATCGCTTCCGAGGATGATCTGCCCGCCTGGATTGCGGAAAACGAGAAAATTTTGAACGGCATGCCAGTCAGAAGAAGTCCCTTCCAACTGGTTTTTCCCGGGATGAACCAAACCGCCTTGAGCCTCGTATAAGACATCAGCTCTTGGCAAGCTAAAAGGAAAGGCGATGTAAATAGCTTCCGGATCAACGATATCTTTTTTAATCAGGGAAAAGTGGAGTTCGATCCTTTTTTCGTGATGGTACAATCTTATTTCAATCTGGAAGAGCGAATTCTCCTGGGCTGTGGGTGTCTCTCCGGTTAATCTCAAGGTTTTCCAGATGGGACCATCGGTTCCCTTTTGTACCGCGACATTCTGCAGCGGATTTCTCTGACTGCTTACCAGATGAAACTGCTCCAATTGGCTGCGGTTAGAAATGGTTTCATGGATGAACTGTCCTATCTGCCAGGGACTTCCGGTATCGATCAACTCCATCCCTAACTGTTTGTCATAAAGACTGGCAATGGCTCCAGTTTTGGTATCGATGTATAAGCGAAAATAATTGTTTTCGAAAATACCGTCTCTTAATTGGAATTTTTCAGGCCGTGCATGTAATCGATCCAAAGTTTCTATGCGGTAGAGTTTGTATCCCATCGGAGGGATATCCTTGACTTGGAGGTTCCAGTAGGTCCCATCGACCCGGCTTCTGGAAGCCTGTGCAAAAATTTCATTCCCCTTGTTATCCACGAGACGAAAGCCTTTTCCCGGAGGCAGAATCTGATGGTCGATGTAGACCTCTGCCACGCCGGACCGTGACCAATTCAGCGTGTTGAACGCGACGATGGTCGGCACTTCTGCCCTTGGAACATGGGGCTGCAAAAGCCCCATCGCGGCTTCCTGAAGTATGCTGGCCTCTTTTACTGCCTCCCAAACATAGGCGGATTTTTCCGCCCATTGCACCACACTGTTTGCCACCAAGGGATCCCGGATGCTCTCAGCAGCGCCCATGGTGTGTTCATCCCAGAAGAGAAGGGCATCATTGATTTTGTCAACTTTTGCCATTGTGGAAGCAGGTACACTCATCTCCAGTAATTTAGCCATAGAGAGAAGTCCTTGATTTGCGATCAGTAGCGCTTGGGTTTTTCTGGCAGCGGCCGTTTCCTGGGCGGCTGACCCGAACCCATCGGACCACCAATCCGGCCAGGCTACTCGATGGACAGGAAGTTTGTCTCCCTGATTTTCCTTTATGAATGTGGGGAATTCTCTTGCTGTGGCGCTTCTGAGTTTTGGCCATTCGTATTTATCATTCCATCGTTCGATCATGTCGCACCCTGCCGTGGAAGGGGGGGCGTTGTCGGTAAAATAGCCGGAGTACTGAACGGCTATCCTGTCATACGGATACTCTCTGGATTCCAGGCCTTTCAGATATCTCATCAACTCTGTTTCCAGGTTTTGAAAATTTCCGGTATGAATCCCCCAAAAATTTCCTGTCATGTAATGATCGGCGCGAAAGGCCAGAAGCCTTTTCCCGGAAGGGGATTCCCACCAGAACGGAGTGGGTTTGTCGAAAGGAATCCGCGCCTTGTGCCCGTGCTGTCCCATGATCAAATATTCGATTCCCGTATCCGGGAAATAGTCCGCAAGGCACCACGCGATGCCGTTGACATCGTTCTGCATGGCCGTCGTGATTTTAAGCCCGAAATCCTTGAACTTTTTTATCGGCCGGAGGGAGGCCGCATAGATATTTTCATCGGCAATTTCTGACATGTTGAACGGCATGCCTGTGATCTCTATCCGTCCTTCATCGATGCGCTGTTTGAGCCGAGCGATCTGGTCTTGCGGGCGGTTATCCAGGTATTGGTTGACGGCCCAGGATGCTTCGCATGTCCAGCGAAATTTGGCGTTATCGGGATAACTCTCTGTGAAATCGCAAAAGTCCAGAGCGTAGTCGATGAAGCGGAGATGCTCTGGAAGGATCTCCGATTGAGGCCGGGTGTAGCCGATGTCTGTGTGGGTGTGCTGGACGAGGTAAACAAACCATTTTCTGACAGGACTCAGGGTGAACTCTTTGACTTGGGGATCCTTATCGGCTATCTGGATGGAGATGGAGTGTTCTTTTTTCCGGGAGACTTCTGGGAATGTCATTTCAATCCGGTTGAATCCATAGTTCAATCCTGTTTCTACTGCATTCTGACCTTCTGTCGTCAATCTTGCATTCACGGGTTTTCCCAGATGGATAATGTCCACATTCACAGGTTGAAAAAGGCTGTTATTGCGGCGAACCAGGGCTTGTTGCGGGACGATCTCAGCCCCGGCTATAACCGGGCTTTGGAAGGTCATGTACCACACACGGCTTCCGGCTGTTTCGCCTACGACCTTTAAGGTAAGCGGCTTTCCGCGCTGGAGGGAAGAGGTAGGGATCCGCATCGAAGCGTATCCATGGACATCGTCAAAACGGTCGATCAAGGTCACACGAAAGGCGAGCTCAGCATTGTCTGGCCCTTTTATTTTCCACTCTTTGCGGGTGTTTGTGACTGGATTGGAAAAGTGGAAATATTTTTTTCCGTTGACGAACAAATCATAGTCGTGGGGATCGGCATCAATATCAATGGCAAAAATCCAAATGAAATCCACGTATTCGCCTCGATAATCTGAGGGAACAGGCTCTGTTTCCCACTCGATATAATCTTCCGCATTCAAAGAGCGCAGGAGCAAAGCTTTTGTCACATCGGGCTGGGGAGAGTGGTATTCGATCGTGCCGCCCTTCAGGCTTTTGTGGTAGCCCTGAAGCCAATTTGTTTCAGCAGGTGTGGATGGGAGGAAAGGAGGGGAGAGGAAGGGAACAATAAAAAGAATCAAGAGGACGATTGACCATTTGATATTGAGTTTTTTCATCACCGAACATTGTAAAAAGAAAACCCATTAAACATCAACACAAAAAGCGCGATAACATCTCAGTGGCCAGCTCACCTCTGGCTGCCCTCCTGATCAGCATGCTTGCCTTTTATAGAAATTGTCACGGATTTTAAAATGTTTTCAAAAGGCGAAAATACTTTATTTGTAAATTTGGAAAAGGAAAGACGTGTAAAAGAGTAAAAAATTTTTACATATTTTTTCAGAAAATGGGGAAGTCAAAAAAGGGAGATTTACCGAGAATTCGGTGGAATAGGGATATTTCAGTAAGTGAAGTCGCTGTCGGGCTCGGTGGTGATGATATCGAATTCAGACAGACGGTTGATCATTTTTTTCATGCGCAGGTGTTTCTTGATTTCCTCTGATTTTTTTTTGTTGAACACACCCAGGAGGGACTTGTTTCCCGTCTCATCATACATATACAGGACTTTCTTTGGTTTAGCCCTTTTGAGCGCTTTAGTTATCTGGCTTTTGTATTCTAAATTTTGTTGTACTTGCATTTTTTTTCTCTCTGTTTGTCAACAATTATTGCTGCAAAAATCGTGCCAAGAAATCTTCTTGAGCAATTTCCGTCGATGGTTGGGGATGGCATGTCTGTGTCTATCAGGGGGGATTATCTATCTTTTACCCTATCTCCGGGAGGTCTATGATCGTATCGATCCAGTCTTTGCCCATGTCGGCTGCGATTTCCGAGAGCCTTTTCCCCGTGTATTTTTTGTTCTCTGGCTTGTAAAGCCCGAGGATAAGGATTCCCTCTGGGGAGGCTAGTGCACCCAGATTTTCCCACTCTGTTTTTGGATGGAGGATTTCTTCCCTTATTTTTGCGCGCATCTCAGGATCGCTAAGGTTTTCCAGCAGTTTTCCATCGGCCGATGCCCAAGGAGGGAGGCAGGCGCTAAGGCCGGTGCTTCCTGCGATGTAGGGGTACATGTCGGCCCCGATATCCAGTCCTTCGTCTCGGGCAGCTTCTATCCTGGCAATGGCCAATGTGGTCTTGTGCCAGTTGCGCCGGCCAGCGGCTTTCAGATGATAAACCTCTACCGGAACTCCAGCCTTTCTTCCGATTGTGATGGCTTCATCCAGGCCCTCCAAGAACTTATCTGCTTCTGAACGAAGATGGGTAATGTACACGCCACCATAAGGGGCCATAGCCTTGGACATTGCGATCAACTCTTCTGTGGTTGCAAAACTGCCAGGAGGAAATATCAGGAGAGAGGCAATTCCGAATGCCCCATCTTCCATAGCATCCCGGACTAGTTGCTGCATCTCTTCTACTTCTGCACT
>DAOVBT010000192.1 GCA_030670375.1 Candidatus Aminicenantota bacterium
TTTGTTGACCGCATCAAACATGGCAACAACGTTTTCTGCAGGAACATCTGCCAGGATATTGTGCACCTGCTGGAACACGAATCCGCCTCCACGGTGGAGCAATCGCACGAGCTCTTCCACATGGGCTGTCACTTGATCGGGGGTACCATAGGGCAAAATATCCCGCGTATCACACCCCCCACCCCAGAGAGTGATCTTGTTTCCGAATCGGCCTTTGAGTTCGGCTGGATCCATGCCTATAGCATTGATCTGAACAGGATTGATGGCACCTAGCCCTGCATCGATCAGGTCATCCATCAGCTCCCGCACACCCCCACAGCAGTGAAGCATGACTTTGACATCGGCCAGTTCCTTGGCACGACGCCATAATTTCCGGTGAAAGGGCTTGATCATCTGACGGTACATCTGCGGAGATATCAACGGACCCGTTTGCCCACCGAGATCGTCTCCAAAAACAATGATATCGATATAATGTCCGACAGAACCCAACCATTTTTCCAGGCTTTTCATGTGCAGGGCACAGAGCTTTTCAGAAAACTGTAGCGCCTTGTCAGGATGAAGACCGAGGCACATCAAGTAATTGTCCATCCGGAATAACATCTGAGGGATTTCAAACATGTTCCCACCGAAGAGACCGATGATCGCCCGGTCGGTGGCCTCTCGGAATGTCTTCGCCCGACGGGCCATCTCCGCCAATCCTGCGTCATCCAAGGGAAGGTGTGCCCCAGGGCTTGCGACACCCGTCCAGACCGTATGGGACAGGACATCCTCCAGATCGGAAAAATCATCTGTGGCAAAATGCCGATCCTTCAGAGGAAAATAGGTCTGCTCGAAATAAAGGAATCCTTTTTTTTGGACAGCCAACTCCTGGCCGTTCTCGTTGAGCAAATGCCAGTCTTCTCCCCGCTTTTCAACATGGATATAACAGGGAATTTGACAGGGCGTGCCATCCGGCAAAATCCAGTCCTTCCAGTCTTCTTCTTCCAATAAAAATCCTCTTCCCATTTCGATCGTGTCCACACCCAAACGATCCAGCACATCTTCATCCACGATGGCCAGCTGTTGGACCATGTCGTACACACGAACGGGTTTGGGTGGAAGACCCAGATGCTTCCGCAGATCAGGATAAACCAAAGCCGCTATCCCGGAGGAGCGGTGCCCGGAAAAATCCACCGGGACCCGGTCTGTTTTGCGATGTTCCAGGGCGGCTAATACTCTCTCTCGGGACGTCATTTCCCCAAAGTATACTCCATCGCCAAACCCCAAGTAAACTTTTTCTGTCGCACCTCACCCTTGCGATAGCAGAAAAATCACCTTGGAATTCATCCCTAAAGGCGATTGTGTCAAAAGGCAAAGTGAAAGAAAATAATCTTGGAAGTTCTATTTTTATACTCCAACACGGATGTCTTTTGCATGAATAAAGAAGTCAGCAAAGAAGAATTACAAAGCCTCATATACACAGACGAATTAACGCGCATACATAACCTGCGATATCTGAGGGAACAAGTTCCCGAATATCTCGACCAGGCTGAAAAACAAGGAGACTCTGTGGCCTTTATCCTGTTCGATATCGACGATTTCAAAAAGATCAATGACAACTACGGACATCTCGTGGGCGACAAAGCCCTGGCGCACTTCATCAAAATCGTCACACAGAAGATGAGTCCAAACGGAATCGCTATCCGTTATGCGGGCGATGAGTTTGTCCTGGTTATGCCCAAAATGGACAAACAGGCGGCCAGGCAGTTCGGGGAGGACATCCAAAGGAGTTTCGCCGAAAATCCTCTCGAGGTGAATCACAACGAAATACATATTGAATGCAGCATAGGGATCTCCCTTTGTCCTCGAGATGGAAAAAACTGGAAAATTCTTTTCGAAAAGGCCGATGAAGCCCTGTACGTAGCCAAGGAACAGGGAAAGAGTAGGATTGTTGCCCATCCGGATTCAGGGAAACTTCTCGCACCATCCAAACTCAACTCCATCCTGGACACTCCCTATATCGTGGGCCGGGATCATTTGATCCAGCTCCTGGAGAAGCATCTTTCCCAAGAAGGCAATCCTGAATCATTTCCGGTGCTTTTCGGTGGTGAAGGAGCGGGAAAAACACGGCTCCTGAGGCTTGTCCGAAAAATGGCTCAGGATAAACTGGCGTTCACTTTATTCACAAAAGGTTATCCCTATTGGCAGAGTGATCTTTACGGCGCTGCATTCGCAGCCTTGGGAAATCTTTTTGAACAGCAGCGATCCATTTCTGACCATGTGTTTTCCCGAATCGATGACAAGTATAAGCTCATTCTCAAACCTCACCTTCCCCCCTGGTACATCAAAGAAGTGGCGATGGCCGATGAAGTAGACGAAACGGACCGGATGGCTCTTTTCGAGGCATTGACCCAGACTTTTTTCATTCTTCGTGAATTGGGAGATGGAGCTGTTTTGCTGGACGATGTCGACCAGATCGACACCCCGTCACTCCAATTATTCGGTTCTCAATTCGGTCCCAGCGAAAAAGGAGGCAGCCTTCGTTTCATCTCCACAATCCGTAGCTCAGACTTAACGAATGCCGAGGAAAAACTCCTCTTCCTCCTCGAGTCCATGCCTGAATTGACCTCTGGAGGGAAAGTCCAAAAATTTCAACTGGAGCCTTTGGCGTCTGAACACATCCAACAATTGGCGGCAAATCTATTCTCTGGGAAACAGTTGCCTTCTAAATCAGCCGCAGCCCTTTTGGATAATTCCGCAGGAAATCCGCTCTTCATAGTGGAGGTTTTATCAGGTCTCCTGCTGAGGGGCAAAATTTCGGCCGAAAATGGGGAATGGGATCTCTCTTCTGTTAAACCCAAAGATATACCCAAAATACTCCAAAACATGATCAAAGAACGGATGATGCACATGGACAAAGAAGCGACACATGTGCTCAAGATGGCCGCAATTCTCGGAGAGAGGATCCAGCCCCAGCAGCTTGCAGAAATGTCAAAACTCAAACTTCAGCAGGTTTTGAATGCGCTCAGTAAGGCCAAAAGAAACCTGCTGATAGAAGAATGTCTCAATCCGGGAGAGTTTGTTTTTTCCCATAGAATTATTCGTTCCGCATTTTATTCCCTCATGAATGAAGGGGAGCGTCGCCATTATCACGATCAAGCAGCAAAAATAGAAAAAAAGTATGCGGCCAACACTCCCGAACGGATAGTCGGAAGATTAGCGTATCACTTCCACAATGCGGGTCAGCTGGAGCAGGCCGCCGAGATGTTTTCTGCCTTGAAGAGCCAAATGAACGCCGTCCATATCTCAAGAGGCTCACGAAACATCTTGAAAAAACGGATCCATTCGGTTTCCATGGCAAAAGAGTCTGTCCTCGAAACGGAAGCCCTTTCAGAGGCTTTGATGATAGCAAGAACGTTCCGGTCTGTGTTACAAAATTTGCGGCTCTACCCTAAAGAGAACGAAAACGTGAAAAATTCCTTGCAGCAATTCATGCATCATCTCACTCCGTTTCTCGCTGAAAAAACAGAAGTGCTCTCTGTCTCGTTGACGCCAGATACGATCCTCTTCAACAGTACACCCTTGCCTCCCTATTTAGAGGACACAAGGTTGACACAAGATCTTTATGTGACCTTTAACAGTTTTGGACTTCAAGGAGTCCTTTTTATCCGAGGAGTCACCCAAGAAGAGACCGTACGATTTATCGAAGTATTCAAGAGGCTTCCCGAAGATGTCATCGGTCAGTGGGATGTATTATTGGAACAACTGGAGATCTCGAACATCCTTCCCGACCGGAAAGTTTTTGTGGCGGTGAGTGAAAGGAAAATCATTCTCGATGAACAGGAACTTCTTGCAAAGACATTTGACAACGATGAAGAACAAATCGTAACGTCTCCTGTTTCAGAGACGCTGTATATGTCCGATGACCAAATGGTGGAATTGAAAAATTTGCTGGAACAGTTTACAAGGGAAAAACAAGAATTCTTAAATGCCATCCAATCAAGCGGTATAGGCGAAAAGGACATCCAAAACCTCGTGCAAATCCTGAATCAATCGCAATTTGAAAAGATTGCAAGGTCTGTGCAGACATCGGGCGGAATTCCTCTCCTTACCGAAGAGCCTACCCCCAATGGGCCCGATTACACCGAAGTAGAACCCGATTTAGAACTCATAAAGGAATTAGAGAACGATATATCATTTGTATTCGAGGATCTTGGTTCTGAGGATCCGGAAATTCGGGCCAACGCGGCGGCTCTGATGGCCGCACAACCGCCGGCCATTCTTTCTGATACAGGATTCAAAGCGATCACATCGGATTTCCCAATAAAGATTCGACGCCTCATGGCCAGGGTCATAAAAAAAGCAGGAAAAAGCGCCGTGGACGAGTTTCTGGGGAAAATTCATGTCGGGATGAACAGTGCTTCCCTAAACAAAGTGATCCGCGTAAGCGATGTTTTTGCCGACAATCCCGGATTAGTTCCGATGTTGCGCAAGATCGCTCTGAACGGACCACTGGATGTGATCCCGACAATCGTCAGCACCTTGCAAACCATGCCAGGAAAAGAGGTAGATTCCGTTCTTCTTGATATTTTCGAAAGGGCAACAGGAAAGATCCAATGGGATGTCATTCCTCTGTTTGCGGAACGAAACATCCTCGAAGCTGTACCGCTACTCTTGGAATTCATCGAGCCCACCAAAATATGGGAAAAAGAGCAGGAAATCTCGCTCCAGCAAGATGTTTGTCGAACCTTGGGAGTCCTTCGCTCGCCCGAGACCACAGAGGCCCTTATAAGGGCTGCGCAGGCGCCGATGATTACGCTGTTTCACAGGGCCAAGCCCGACTCTATTCGGGCCATTGCAACTTGGGCGTTAACGCAACTTCCTAAAGACTCCAGGATCGACAGGGCTCTGACGGAGCTGAAAAAAGACAGGTCTCACTTGGTAAGAAAAGCCGTAGAGTTGGCTGAAATCATTCACAAATAATGTTTTTATTTCAAGAATTTTATTAAGTCTTGCGTTTCGGTTCCTTCTCTTTTCTGAACATAGAACTGAAAACTCCCA
>DAOVBT010000115.1 GCA_030670375.1 Candidatus Aminicenantota bacterium
TAAGAATCTCCCTCAAAATAGACCCTTGGCGTATCTATCAGGGAAAAACCGTTATTTTCCTCGATAAGAACCGTTGTATCAGGGGCAAAATTTTCGAAAAAAGCCGGATAGAAGTAGGCCCCGGGAAGAGTATTCATTTGAAATTCCGGAAACACAAAAATGTTCAGATTCTGGGAATCATCCCCATCACTGGGCAAGACCATTGGAGCAAAAAGCAACAGAAAGAATAATACGTGAGTGATTCTGGTTTTCATGAGAATTAAAGGAAAAAACTATATACCAAAGTAAGAAACGAAGTCAATCAGGCCAGCCCGAAATTGACATGCATAATATATCATGAGAGAATTTCCTCATTCATTAAAGTTTTGAAATCGATGAAAAAAAAGATCCTCTTCATCCGGCCAAGGTTGCTGGGAGATATCGTATTCACCATTCCGGCTGTTCAACTCTACAAAAAAAATTATCCAGAAAGTGAAATCTATTACTTAGTTGAGGAAAGATTTCAAGAAGCGGCTGAGATCATTCCTGGCACAAACGAGGTTATAACCGTCCCTGAACGGATGGGAATAAAAGAGATTATTCAATTCAGGAAAAAAATAAAAAAATTGGGGATTCAAACAGTCATAGATTTCCACTCCGGCCCAAGGAGCGCACTGTTGACGCTCCTCTCGGGTGCAAAATGCAGAATAGGCTACCGAACTCCAAACAGAAATTGGGCCTACAACCAACTGGTGCCAAGAAAATCTAAAAACATCAGCTCACACTCGGTGTATAACCAGGCAAGACTTCTAACTCCTCTCGGCATCGATCCCCAAGAAATACCCGTTTATCCAGAAATCGATATCAGCAACGAGCATGTATCCGATAAAATTATAAAAATCGCGGAACTCAATAAAAAAATCGTCATCCATATCGGCGCAAAAAAAAGATACAGGGATTGGGGAATCGAAAATTTCTCCTCTCTGATTAAACTGTTGATTCAAGACAATTATAATATTTTTCTGATCGGGAAGGGGGAAGAGGAAGAAAAAAGGGGCAAATATCTAAAAGACCTTTTTGATATACATGACTTTACAGGGAAGCTCTCGATTAGAGAAATACTCTTCGTGATAAAACACTCGGATGTATATTTCGGGGCCGACTCAGGCCCCCTTCATCTAGCCTCCCTGACTAAAACCCCTATTGTAGCCCTTTACGGTCCCAATATTCCGGAAATCAGCGGCCCCTACAGAAACGAGAATGTGACAATCATCCAATTGGATTTAGACTGTATCCCTTGCCACCAAAAATCCTGCAAGTTTGATGAAGTCAAATGCATGACTGGTATTGAAGTGTCTGAAGTGTATCAGGCTATAAAAAAATTCTGAACTATCCCGCCTTCCTGTCTTTTTCTGGATCCGGCTGCTTTAATCCATGCTGTATGGCCCAGAGTTTTGCGTATAACTCCTAAATGATCTCTGCCTCTCTGCGGTGCATACACTTGTGAAGTTCTTGCACACAGCCACAGGTCTTGAGCTCATGCCGGGAGTGGTGACTGTGATCCAGACCTTCGGAGATCGCATCAATTTCCATCCCCATATCCATGTATTGATTGCCGAAGGGGGCACAGCCCCGGATGGCGCTTTTCACCGTGTCAGTCGTTTCCATGACGAGGTTATCCAAGAAATTTTCACCCATGAGGTCTTTTCCCTGCTGCTTCGGGAAAAAGCTCATCGGCCTTACCCTTGTGCAGAAGATCCTCCGCTGGCGCCACACAGGGTTCAACGTCCACAGCAAGGTCAGGGCTACATCCAAGAGAGAGGCAGAGAGAATTAAGGGGAAGGTTCTCTATCAGTATTCAAGGCACGGCTCACAGGAGGAGTCGTTGATTTTGTCTTTTTGGATGTGATACATTCATTTCAGGATGTTTTTGGGTGGAAATCTCGGAATATGGTGAGAGATATGTTGTGAACACAAAAAGGAAATTTATTCCCTATTGTAGCCTCGATATAAATGGTCAAGGAGCGGAGGACCGAGCCGTTTACATTTTGGCGGCGTGATTTCTTGCGGCATAATTAAAAGCGTCAAAATATGTTTCCCAACTTTTATTGTTGGAGCCATAAGCATTATCGAAAAGAAAATAGTCAACCAGAGTTTCCCTAAGGCGTGTCAATTCCTTAAGCCTCGACCCAGAATTGGTGACAGCCTCGAGCGTTAGATCCAAAAGCTCCAGGGCTCTTTCAAAAGCCATCCGGCTGTACTCTCGATTTTTCTGTCGCCAGCTCATGGCTCTAAAGACTTCGCTCCCGATATTGGCCATCTGTTCACAAAACGAGAATCTTCTCCAGCGCTCTAGAGTCAAATCTTTATGATAAATCCGTTTCATTTTTTCACTCGTTTATTGACGATTTTAATAATCTTTTGCCTAATCTCAGGTACATCCACTCCTCGAGTCCGATTCCCCTGACTCGGACGCAGATTGATCATAGAGTCGAATTCGATCCGCTCGTTCTCTGGCATTTCAGGATAAATATTGATTCCCCAGAGATCTTCCTGTCTAGAGCCTTTCTCCAAGAGCAAAGCTTCTTCGTCGGCATGAAGCTCGGCGTCCACTGCCATGATTTCTTTTTCGATATCAATCACGGCTTTAACGAAATGGCCGAACCGCTCTTCGGCCATTTTTTTCAATTCCGCAAGAGATATTGATTCGGAAACGATGATCATGTGCCGATTCTAGCATAAATCCACCTCAGAACGAACGATATTAATTATTCAGTCCGGTAACGAATGACATACGATGAATGCGCCCGCGGCCACCGCAAAACTTTCGTTCTCTTTTGGACAATATGGACACCAGATCCAAATATCTACCGCACTCTATGTATAACCAGGCAAGGCTTCTAACTCCTCTCGGCATCGATACCAAAGAAATCCCCGTTTATCCAGAAATCGAAATCAGTAACGAGCATGTATCCGACAAAATTATAAAAATCGTCATTCATATCGGCGCGAAAAAAAATTCTAAACTATCCAGCCTTCCTGTCTTTTTCTGGATCTGGCTGCTTTAATCCATGCTGCATGGCCCAGAGTTTTGCGTATTTGAGGAAAACATAGTACATAGAAATAGTGCAGACTATAAGACCTGGAATCCCATCCAAAAATCCACGCTGGATGACATACTGCCTGAAAAATCTCCACATGGGAAGAAAAGTCATATGGAAGAATCCGGATTTGGCTCCCTTATCTCTGAGTTCTTCTGCCGCCCAGGTGGCATATCTTCCGTGCTTTTTTATGATCTGCCCAAAATTCCAATACGTGAAATGTTCCAGCTTTCCTTTAAGCTTTCCCACTCGGCCGGTATCAACCACAATTTCTGAGTGGACTTTCATATTTTTATATCGAGACAAATCCCGCTTGAAAAGCCTGAGCACATTGTCGGTTCCCCAACCGCTGTGTTTGACCTCATGCCCGAAAATAAAATTTCTTCTGTAGATGATATAGCCATCGTGGTGTTGAACTCCCTGTAATTCCTGTCTAATCTCTTCCGCAAGCTCGGGAGTTACTCTCTCATCCGCATCCACGATCAGAACCCATTCATGTTTAGCCTGAGGAATTGCCCAATTCTTGAAATCTGCTGAGTAAATGTATTCCCTCTCTAGGATATGGCAATTGTATTCCCTTGCGATTTCCATGGTCCGATCCGTAGATCCTGAATCTGCAACAATTATCTCATCAGAAATATCCAACAAGGATTCAACACAAGACCGGATATTCAACTCTTCGTTTTTGCAGGGGATGATAGCGGTTAATTTTTGCTTCATGGAAACAGGTTTACTTTATCACATTTGGATTTTAAACAAAATCAAGTATTCTCGTTCCAGACGACTCTGTATCGCTTGTATACCCTGTATCCAGTCTCTTCGTCGGTTTCTCTCGTGTACATTTTAGCAAATTACTTCTCTTTCACTCTTTTTACGATTTCTTTGCGGCCATCAGAGAAATGGGAGATAATTTCGTATGCTTCACTTTTATCATCGAGCAAAAATTCCACACGGATATCAGGCCACCCATCCACAATAAAATAAGTCTCGCTCAGAGGGATTAGTTTGAATTTCTGCGGTCCGGCGTGGATGAAAAGCTGCCCTTCCATCAAATTCACTTCTCCTCGAGTGTATTTGCCTACATATTTTTTCAGAGTTTCCAGTTGAACCTTGGCAGGTTCTATTCTTGCTTTTATGCCGTCCAATGCCCAACTGAGCTGGCGTTGTTTGCTCTCGTCATCCGTTTTTTCCAGCAACTTTTCCAGAGCTGTGGAATGGGCTTTATCCAGAGCTTGATCCCTGGGTACCGCAATATGGGGCTCAATACCTTCTCCCTCCCAGTTTGTCTTGGAAATAGGATTGATGGCTCTTCCACTCGGCACCCAAACGAGAAAATAGTCATTCACGATGCGGTCTCCCCCAGGATGTGCTCCTCCCCCTGTGGTTTCACCGACAAGGGTTCCCCTCTCGAGATTTTTCATGTTGTACGTGAATTCTTCGGCTGCTGAAAAAGTCCGGGAACTGGTGAGGATATAAAGATCGGTGTCATACATCTTTTTCCCGGGGACATAACGTAGCGTCCAAAACTGCTCAATGGAATCAGCGCCACGCCATTCGAAACTATTCAGGTGCGTATAGTCCTCGAGAAAATAACTGCTGATTATTTGTATCGTATAAGGGCTGCCTCCCCCATTATTGCGGAGGTCGATGATAACAGCATCGGCATTGGCCAGAAAATTCATGGCCGCAACGATCGTATCCCCTGCTTGGCTCAGCCCGGAGAAGTATCGCAGGTCGAGATAACCGATGTTCCCTTCCCGAATCTCCACCCTTTGAAAGCCAAAATTTTGTTGACGTTGACGCTCGATGTTTGCCTTTCTCTCTTTCTCCCGCTCCTCCTCGCTTTTGCTTTGCCTGGCCCTGATTCTCTGGACCATCTCCGGACTATAGGTAACTCTAATATGCCTGTCCTTACTCACGCTCCGCAATTCTTTCGTGAGAACGCGCGAAAATTCAAGGGCATCATCGATTTTGCCGTATATTCCTTCATCGAGCTGTGTGTTCAGCTTTTCCGCCATTTTTTCGGCGGCCTCTTTAAATATGTAATGGTCTACCATCAACCGACCGACGCGCTTGACAACTTCGGCCCTTATTTCTGAATTTAAGGTCAGCGTTTTCTCTTCGGCCTTTTTTTCCTGGGAAAAGACTGGCAAACTGATCACTGTAAAAAAGAATAAAAGAAGCAGGATAATCAAAACGAGTTTTTTTGCATTCATTCCGATCATTGCAATACCTCCTCTTATATTAAATCCAATTTCATTTGTATCCCGAATCTTTCGCGCTCATACTTTCCACCGATTGTGGGTTTGGTTTGCGTAACCTTAAAGCCGAATGTGCGGTATAAATTCACTGCAGCCCTCAACCGGTTGTCTGTCTTCAGAATGAGCTTTTTCGCTCCCTTTTCTTCGGCCCTGGCAATTGCTTCTTTTGTTAGTTTCCGGCCGACCTGCATACCCTGGGCTTTTTCAGTCACAGCCATCTTTGCGATCTCATAGGTCTTTTCGTCTCTTTTCAAAACGGCGGTCGTGCCCACGACTTTCTCTCCCATTCGTGCAAACAACACAAATCCCCCCTGTTGAATGATTTGCTCTTCCGGATTGAGGAGAATTTTTTTATCCAACTTCTCCACCTGGAAATATTTTTCTAACCACTCATAATTCAACTTTTGAAAATATTCTTTGTATTCGGGAGTATAATCCAAGATTTCGACTGCATTGTACTGTCTCTGTTTGATCCGGTTGATGATTCGGCTGCCGACATCCTCCTCATCCAAAAAGAGTTCGATACTTTTGATGATGTCCAGCATATCCACACCAGCCTTCTCGAATAGCTCCGATGTGGCGGTCTCAAAATCATTCCAAACAGGAATAAGGAAATTCACCAGCTCTTTCCCTTTTCCCGTTATGGCAAGCCGCCTGATCCTTCGATCTTGACTGTCCTGGAAGGATTTGATCAGTCCTTTTTTTGTCAGAATCTGAGTTGTCTGGATGACTGCAGGATGCGAGATTTTCAAAGAACTGGAAATTTCAGAGATGGACAACGGAGCATCTTGGGTATAGATCAGATAAAAAACGGTGAACCAACGGGGCTCAAAATCGATCCCCAAAGCTTTGTAAGCCTGGCTGCCCCCGCGCATGAACCTATCCGTCAGCCTTTTCATCCGGCTGGCGATGGCGAGATAACCAAGTTCTTTGATGAAATCCATTCTTTCCAAGAATTGTGTAAGTACTTACGTAATTATATCACAATTATCAAAGAAGTCAAGATTTTCAAGAGTAAGAGGAAATTGGGAGACTTATGCGGAAATCGTTATATCAAACCCCGATGATAATGGATGCAAAAAATTCTTCGAACGTGTTTTTTGCCAGTGCGAATAAATGCTCTGTCCACTGATAAAGAGACATATGGTCAAGTCCATCGGTGAATATGACATGCAAGATATGAAGGATCCAACCC
>DAOVBT010000034.1 GCA_030670375.1 Candidatus Aminicenantota bacterium
ACGAGATCGGCATGAATCCCTTGACATTTCGGAAGCTAAATTACACAACCAAGAATCGCGGAGATACCGGAATCCCCTATTCCTCCAAGGGTTTGGATAAAGCCTATGAAATCGGAGCCAAGGAAATCGGCTGGCACAAAAGGAACAGAGTTCCCGGAGGAGGAAAAGGAAGGATCAGACAAGGAGTCGGGATGGCTGCAGGGATCTGGTGGGGAGCCGGAGTCCCTGGGACTGTGGCTGATGTAAAACTCCATCCAGATGGAAGTGTCGAGGCCATATGCGGAACCCAGGATATCGGATGCGGCACAAGAACCCATATGGCCGTGGTCACAGCAGAAACGTTGGGATTAGATCCCAAAGACATCATCATCAAGCTGGGAAACTCGGATTATCCCTGGGCCCCTCTCTCTGGCGGAAGCCTGACTACACCGTCGGTGGCTCCTGCTGTCCGGGATGCGGCATTAAAAGCGGCTGAGCATCTCCTGCAGATGGCAGCCTCCAAACTGAAAGTTCCCGCCTCTAGTATCGTTTGCGAAAATAAAACATTCAAGGAAAAAGGAAAGCCTGACAATGCCATTTCCTTCAAAGAAGTCCTCAGAGATTTAAGCCATGAAATGGTGTTCCACGGCGAAAGGAAAGGACTGCCTGAAGGATATGCCTACAATACTTTCGGAGCGCATTTCGCCGAAGTCGAAGTGGATACGGTCACGGGAAAGATCAAAGTCATCAAAATCGTGGCTGTCCAAGATAGCGGAAGAATCATGAACAAACAGACTGCAGAAAGCCAGGTTATCGGCGGCGTTACCCAGGGATTGAGCACCGCCCTTTTCGAACAGAGGATCATGGATAACACAACAGGCCGGATGGTCAATCCCAACCTGAGGGATTACAAAATCGCCACCTCCATGGACATTCCCGAGATCGTTCCCCTGTTTGTGGATATCGTCGACCCGCGGATCAACATCCTTGGCACCAAGGGTTTGGGAGAACCCCCACGAATTCCATCCTCTGCCGTTATAGCCAACGCCGTGTACAATGCTATCGGAGTCCACATCCGGGAAATCCCGATGACACCGGATAAAGTCCTTCAGGCTTTAGAGGATAAGGAGGTGGCCCGATGAAAGAATTCAAAATCGCGCAGCCTCAATCGCTGGACCAGGTCACATCCCTGCTCTCTCAGGAAAAAACCGGCTATTCCTTGATAGCCGGAGGCACAGACCTTCTGGACGAAATCAAGAACAAGACTATCGCACCTGAAGTCGTGATCGATCTCAAATCTATCCCCGATCTCTCCACCATTAAAACAGACAAAAAACACGTCTCGATCGGAGCCATGACAAGAGTTGCAGATCTAGCTGAAAATCCTATCATCCAGGAAAACTTTCCTGGCCTCGTAGAAGCCGCCCTTTCTTTGGCCTCCCCCCAGCTCAGGAATGTGGGCACAGTAGGCGGCAACCTCTGTCAGCGGCCCAGGTGCTGGTATTACCGCGATCCGGATACCATTTGCCGCAAAAAGGGCGGAAGCCGTTGTTATGCTCAGCGGGGAAGAAACAGGTATCATGCCATTTTCGGGGGTGGCATCTGCTACATCGTCCATCCCTCTGATCTGGCTCCGGCTCTTATCAGTTTAGATGCAGATATCACGATTAACGGACCTACTGGTAAAAAAAACAGCATGAAATTGGAGGATTTTTTCACCCTCCCGCAGAACAATGTCCGGAAGGAAAACGTCCTGGAGGCGCATCAAATCCTGAGTGAAATAAGAATCCCCCTGCCAAAAAACGGCACAAAGAGCACGTATTACAAATTCAAAGAGCGGGGTACGTGGGATTTTGCCGTGGTTTCTGCCGCAATCAACGGAGTCATATCCGGCGGTGTATTCAGAGACATAAAGATAGTTTGCGGGGGATTGGCTCCCATCCCATGGCGGCTAAAAAAAGCCGAAGATTTCATAAAAGGGAAAAAAGTAACTGAGGAGGTCATCAGACAGGGAGCAAAGGAAGCCTTGAAAGATGCCAGACCTCTGGAAGAAAACGCTTACAAAAAGGATCTCGTTGAAGCTGTTTTATATACGGCCATTTCCTCGATGGTTTAGCCTCGGGTCTAACAATACGTGACGTGATAAATATACTGACAGGCCCAGTCCATTCGGGAAAAACGACACTTCTGAAAAATACCATCCCTTTGCTCAGTGAACAAAATTTTGGGATTGATGGTTATCTCAGCGAAGCTATTTGGAAAGACAAAGAATTTTTCGGGTACGACCTGCTTGACCTGGAGGATCAACGCTATCACCCATTCATTCGCAAACAAGGTCAACAGGATTGGCAAAGGATCGGCCCTTTCTTTTTTCAGCCGGGAACTCTGGACATCGCCAAAAAAATCATCCGTCGGAGCCAAAAAGCGGATCTGTGTGTCGTGGATGAAGTGGGCCCCCTGGAACTCAAAGGCAACGGAGTCTGGCCGGCCCTCAAGGATATCCTGATGACTCCCGAGCAAGACGTACTCCTTGTCGTGAGAGATTCGATCTTGAAAAACTTTTTAGAGAAAATCCAAATCGATGATTTTGTGGTGTATGATATCAAAAAGAAAAAAAAGCCACTTCGTTTGGCAGAATCCCTTATGTTAGATCTCGAAAAAAGGAGACATCTAAAACAAAAATGAAGAACATCTATGCCCGGCTTCTCGATGAACAAAAGGACAAAAGTCTTGTATTAGCGACTATCGTTTCTACCAAGGGATCGAGTCCTCAAGTGCCGGGTGTCTCTGCTCTTTTTTCAGAAAAGGGGCTCCTTTCAGGGACCTTGGGCGGAGGAATATTGGAGGCCAAAGCCGAAGAGAAGGCACTGGAATCCCTGAAAACCGGGAAGTCTTCTTTTAACCGGTTTGAATTGTATGCGGATATTTCTTCGGAAGAAGAGGCGATCTGTGGAGGGGAGGCGACTATTCTATTCGATGCCCAACCTGCAGATCACGAGATGGTTTTTCAAAAATTGGTCCGATCTCTTAAAAGCCGGAAACCTGGTATTCTGGCCACACATATCCAACGGAAAGGTGACAAAATCCAAAAGGTATGCCGTTCGTGGCAAGAAAAGGCAGAGATATTCGCTGAAGAGGCGGAAAAACAGGACTTGCTGTTTCGAGAGGACATAAAAAAAACATTTTCGTCAGGAACTCCTGCCTTTCTGTCTGAGAGAGAAACGGCTGCTGGGGAAGAAAAGAATGTGTACCTGGAACCTCAGTTTCCGCTCTCCCATCTCGTGATCGCAGGTGCCGGCCATGTGGGCCAGGCCGTTGCTCATATCGGACACCTTCTCGATTTTGAGATCACGGTTATCGACGACAGGCCCGAATTCGCCAATGAAAATAGATTGCCTGAAGCGGATCACATTATCATCGAAGATGTCGGGAAGGCTATCGATGAGATACCCAAGACGGCCGATACCTTTTTTGTGATTGTCACCCGGGGACATAGCAACGATGCAGAGGCTTTACAGGCATGTATCGCATACGAAGTCGCCTACATCGGCATGATCGGTAGCGGGCGGAAAACCGCTCTGATGCGCGAAAAATTCATCGAAAAGGGTTGGGCCACTGCTGCGCAGTTCGACAGAATTTACGCGCCCATCGGCATCGAGATCCAATCCAAAACGGTCCAAGAAATCGCCGTCAGCATTGCGGCTGAACTCGTTCAGGTCAGAAATCAAGTGGAGAAACAAGATAAGGATGTCTCATGATCTATGCTTTGCTGCTGGCAGCCGGTGAATCCCGGCGCATGGGCAAGCCCAAGCTCCTCCTTCCTTTCGGCCAAAAAACGATCATCGAACACATCGTGGATAATATCAATCAATCAAAGGTCGATAAAATTTTGGTGGTGCTGGGTTCACACCAAGAGGAAATCCGCAGCAAAATTGCGGACCGGCCTGTTTTATCGGTCGTGAACCATCGCTATCAGGAGGGAATGCTCTCCTCCATCCAAACCGGATTCGAGGCCCTTCCGAAGGACACTGCGGCTGCTCTGGTCTGTCTCGGTGATCAACCTCTCATCCCCCATTATGTCACAGACCGACTGATCGAAACTTACAACAAAACACACAAAAGCATCGTTCTTCCTGTATACCAGAAAAAGCGTGGTCATCCGATTTTAATCGACATGAAACACAAACAAGAGGTCCTAAATCTGAGTCCTGACAAAGGGCTCAGAGCCTTGGTGCATATTCATTCCCAAGATGTACAGGAAGTGGAGGTGGATACTCAGCATATCCTCAAGGACATCGACAAACCCGAGGACTATGCAAGAGAATTGAAGAAAAAGGAGGAAGAATGAAAAAGATTCTTATGGTAGCTTTAATCCTTGCTTTGATATCACCTCTTATAGCCATTCAAAAATCCCAGATCGAAAAGGAGCTTATACGCATCCACGACCTTCAGAGAAAAGCCTGGAACGAAGGGAACATCGAAGGATTTATGGCCCACTACTGGAAATCCCAAAAAATGACCTATCAATCAGGAGACACCAGGCTAATGGGATGGGATGCCTTGCTGGAAAGGTACAAAAAAGTATACCCAGAAGGAAACATGGGAACATTGGAATTCTCCGATCTCATCGTTCATGTTTTGAGTGACGATTCAGCCTACGTCCTTGGCAAGTGGAAGCTCAAGGCAGAATCATGGACCCGGGAAGGGCTATTCACGACAATCTTGAAAAAAATGGAGGGCGGTTGGAAGATCATCCACGACCACTCCACTTGATAAACTTGACAAAATATCCTCTGTTTGAACAAAATTGTCTTGGACTAAAGGGAAAGACAGCCTTAGAATCTAACGGAAATCCAATGGCTCGGATCAAAAAAAAGAAGCTGGCCGATGAGGTGATTGACGAGATCAAACGGATGATCCAATCCGGTGAACTCAAGGAAGGAGACAGGCTTCCGAATCAAAACGAATTCGCAGCCCAGCTCGGCGTCAGCCGGACATCCCTCCGTGAGGCCTTCAACACCCTTTGCGTTCTTGGGATTCTCGAGCAACACCAGGGTTATGGCACCATCGTGAAGTCCAGGTTTTCCGCCCTTTATGCCGACCATCTCTCTGCTCCGTTTATCACGGACGAAAAAGCGACCATGGAGCTGCTCGAAGCCAGGCAGTTCATCGAGATCGGGGCCACGCGTCTGGCAGCCAAGAATGCCACTCCAAAACAGATCAAGGAAATGGGGAACATGATCGACGCCATGGCAAAGGCGAATAAAAAGGGGGATATCCAAAAACTCTCTGAACAGGATATAGATTTTCATTTCCTGATCGCCCAGGCCACACAAAACCGAGTCATGATCCATCTTCTTGCAACTATTCGAGGCCTGATGGAAAAATTCATGCACGAAGCGTTTCTCGTCTTGCATGATCAAAAGCGATATTTAAAGGCCCACCGCGACATCTACAACGCTATCAAGAAAAAAGATCCCATAAGGGCATCGGGCTTGATGAAAAAACACATTCAGGATGTCCAGAAAGATCTGCAGCAGTATTACAGAGTCGTGAATAAGAAAGAGTAAGAACTTATTCCAGAGAGCCGACCTCTTTCTCTACCTCTTCCAAAATTTCACAGGATTCGACAAGCTCTTTCATCCGGGTGTGGTCATGGTATAGTGGCCGATCTTCATCTAGATGCTCGACATATTTCCGGATCACCTTCTTGGCCACCGAGACACCCTTTCCTGGGGTAAATTCACGGAAATCCAAGGCCTGGGCCGCCGCCATGAACTCGATGCCGAGAATACCATACGCGTTATCGATGATCTGCCCGTTTTTTATTGCTGTGTTCATGCCCATAGAAACAAAGTCCTCTTGATCCGCCGCCGCAGGAATGGACATGACCGAGGCGGGAGCGGACAAAATGCGTTGCTCGACGATTAACGTGTCCGCCGTGTACTGACTGAGCATCATCCCGGACATCATCCCCGCGCCTTTTGTCAAAAAAGCGGGTAGTCCCACACTCAAGGCCGGATTAGTCATGCGGTTGAGACGTCTTTCCGAAAGCACGCTCACCATCGTGACCGCAGCTCCGATCATATCCATCGGGAGGGAGACAGGTGTTCCCTGGAAGTTAGCGCCAGTCAGCGTCAATTCATACTCGGTAAAAAATATGGGATTATCCCCCACACCGTTGAGTTCGGTCTCGACCTGTTTTTTGGCATGGGCCACAGCATCGTGGGCTGCTCCGATGACCTGGGGAGAAGACCGCATGGAATAGGCATCCTGAACTTTGATCTTGAGCTTGCCCGACAGGAGATCGCTCCCTTCGATACACTTCATCAGGGCAGAGGCCGTTCTGACAGCCCCTGGAAAACCTCGCGCCTGATGCAAACGGACATCATAGGGTTTCATGTTGCCGTACAGGGCCTCGAGGGTCATGGCACAGGCGATCTCGGTCTGCTTCAGCCAGCGGTTAATATCATACAATTGCATGGCGCTCATGGATGTGAGCAAGTTCGATCCGTTTATGGTGGCCAATCCATCCCTGGCTTGCAATCCAGGTATAGGAATTCCGGCTCGCTCCAAAGCCTCTTTCCCAGGAAGTTTTTCTCCCCGGTAATAGGCATCACCCTCTCCCATCAGGAGAAGGGCGATCTGGGACATAGGGGCCAGGTCTCCACATGCTCCCACAGAACCTTTCTGACAAACTACAGGTGTCACGCCTTTGTTCAACATGTCGATCAAAGTTAAGGTAATTTCCGGACGGCAGCCTGATCTTCCTTTGGCATGGACATTGATACGACCCGCCATCGCCCCCCGAACATATTCTATGGGCGCTGGATCTCCGATACCGGCAGCATGATTGTAAATCAGATATTTCTGGAATTGTTTGACCTGATCATCATCCAGTATGACCTCTGAAAACTCTCCGATGCCTGTATTGATCCCGTACATTGTCTCGCCTGCTTTTATCTTTTTCTCCAGCATGGCGCGGCAGGCTTTGATCCGCTCCAAAGCTTCCGGATGAAGCTCCACTTTTTCATTATGGCGAGCAATCTGGATCATTTTCTCTACTGTCAGGCTCGAACCGTCAAGGACTATGGCCATTTTTCTTCTCCTTCTATGTGTGTCTTATCAGGTAATCCTAAATTCGTATTATCATCATACCAATTTATTTGTCAATAAAATTAGGATCAAACCTTGATCCTAATTTTATTTTAATGGATTCTCTTCCATTTTGTGTGGATTAGTTCTAAGGAAAAAGACATCATGTATGTCCGTAGCGTCATTGAGGATCTAGCCTTCACGATCCGTTCTTCGAGGGTAACAATAGAGGGATATCCCTATATTGTCGGTGATGTTGTATTGAGCACGACTTTGCTAAAGCATTAGGGATCCGGACAAGCAGGGGAACAGAGGATAGAGTTGTAGAGGTAAAAAGTCAATGTGCGCAGTTCAGAGCCGCCAAGAAGGGCGATGAGGGAATGGCGTTAAAGATCCTCACTAGAGCGGAGGACATGCCTGATGGCGAAGAAACACCTTGAAAGTAATGCCCACACAAAATGGAAGAGAACCTTTTAATGAAAAAGGGATTTTTTTGTCCAGAGGTATCCGACGGAAAAAACGACAAACAACAGACAAGGCCCCACAAAACTGATCCGATCCCACTTCGTGAGGCCAAAGATAAGGAGCAAATCAGAAAACCACATCCCCAACGCCAGAAGTGCTGCGACGAATCCAAATTTTCTCAGCTTCAGCAAGCCAAAAGCTCCCACAAACAGCAGAGCGGATAACACGATGTCGGGATAAACAAAGGCCTTGTAAATCTCCGGTCCCACAGGCAGAGTTTCAGCAACGGGTTTTCCAATCCATCTCAAAATCCAGTAAGAGGCCGTGCCCAGGGCGGCAAAAAACATGACAACCGCAACGATGACCACACCGAGAGGAAATCTCTCGACTCTCTCTCTATCGTTTATATTCATCAGGTCCTCAAAAATCCTATCAGACTCCTTGAACCCATTTAAGCACTATAGATGTTCCCAGTCAATAAATGCTCCTTTTTAGCGGCAGCTCTCAACCTTTTGTCAAACGTAAGTAATTCTAATTCGGGAATTTGTTTTTGAAAAGTTTTCCCAGCCGCCAAGTGCCATAGGTCAGCCCCTCTTAAGGACCATTTTTTTGCTAAAACTTTGATCACTTCCCATTCGGGCAAGATGTTCAGATGTCTCCACGGACCTAAATCAAGAGCCTCAAACGCCGCACTGATAAGAACATCAGCCAATATCCTCTCTCGTTCTAGCCGAGTAATCACAGCACAAACCTCTGCATAGGCCAGGGACGAAATTAAATGAACTCCTTTTTTTCGAGACATTTCGATCGCCTCTTCACTTCGTGAATCTTTAAAAAGAGCAGAGAGAATGGCAGAGGCATCCCAGTAAATAACGGATTGGATATCATCGTTCATGAATCTCTATCCTCTTGGAGATATTTCTGGGCCATTTCATCCGGCAACGGAAGAGGAGACGGAAGGGGGCTTTCCTCTTTTGCTCCTCTAGGGGCAATCCAACCTTGTCGCTCCAACCTCTCTATTCGCTCTCCCAGGGATAAGGATTCCCGGGGAATTGGAATAATTTTCCCCACAGGTTTGCCATGATTCGTAATGATGATTTCTTTCCCCTTTTGAACGTCTTCAAGCAATCTGCTGAGATGAATTTTCGCTTCCCGAACGCCGATTCTTATCGCTTGCATATTCACTCCTTCATAATGTAATCATAATAGTTCTTTTATATTGTAACTATTATAGCTACAATTTGTCAAGACATCCTTACGATTAATTCTCTCTTATCCTGCATATCAATCATAACGTCACACTTCCCCTACATTTCTCATAATATATTTGTTTTTTGTTTATCTAACTCAGTATCAATCATCCTAAGCGGAGGAATTTACATGAATATTTCCAGGCCAGGTTTTAGACTAATCGAACGATAACTAAGGTCAATTCGTTTTGGTTAAGGGCTACACGAAACGTGTCCTTTAGGGCCGAATTTAAGTCATCAGGGCCGGAAGTATACACATTTTTTACCCCGCAGGCGTGGGCGATCTCTTCGATGTCTAAAGCCGGCGCTTTCTGACCCATAGCATTTCTCCCGACTCCGGGATGTGGCTGGAAGCCTGAAGTGGCCGTGGCCTTATTATCCAGGACGACCATTAGGATATCGCTGCGGTTATGGGTTGCATTGCAAACGGCAGGAAGCGAGGAATGAAAAAAGGAAGAATCGCCAAATATGGCCACAGCCCGCTCATCGATCCCTGCTTTGCTCAAACCATCGGCCACGCTGACTGCAGAGCCAAGGGCATACTTGGCATCGATTCGATTCGCTACTGTAACCAGGCATCCTGGATCTCCGACAAGAAAGGGTTTTTGCCCCAGACTCTCCGCAGCCTCCTCGAGCCTGTCCAAAACCTCATCATACCGACACTCCCCACAGTGATCCTTCTTTTTTGGCCTTTCTTCATCCTCATTTTCTTTCAAGTATATTGCCGCAGGAACAAACTCCGGGATAAACTCAGTCAGGGCGCGTAGGATCTGCCACCGAAACAGTTCCCCTTCTCGGGTGAGATGGCGATTCTTTTTACCCGTAATTTTGGTCGAACAATCCATCTCATGGGCTATGGCCATGAGATGTGTTTCAAGGAACGGTTCGGTCTCTTCGATCACTAGAACTTCTTGACATTCCTGCAGAAAATTCGTGATTATTTTTCTGGGCAAAGGATACAGGACGCCCAATTTGAGCAGACGAAAATCCTTGGAAGGATCCACTCCCACAACATCGAGGAGCTTTTTGTAGGCAAACCCGCCGCCAATAATCCCTTTTGCTCCAGTACCGGTGTCCTGATTAAAAACAGAGCTTTCTGCCCAATCCCTCACGGCTTCTATCCTTTCGTGCAGAGCCCTGTGTTTTTCCACTGCATTGAGCGGGACCGGCACAAACCTGTAGGGTTCTCTGGCTAGGCTGATATCGGACTCTTGGTATGCCACATCTGAAACAGAGATCGACTCCTCCTGCTGGGCAAAACTTCGTGTTTCGCGAACAATCACGGCCGTATTGAATTTTTCAGAAATGTGAAATGCTTCTTTCATCATCGCACAAGCTTCAGCAGGACCGGCCGGCTCCATCATCGGTATCTCCAGTGACGCAGCCAGGAATCTTGAGTCCTGGTCGTTTTGGGACCCGTATCCCCCAGGATCGTCCCCGAGAAGAATGACAAGCCCGCCGTTCACTGGGGTCAGATTCAGAGCCATCAGCGGATCTATCATCACATTCAATCCCACACTTTTGGTGCAAACCAGGGCCCGGCGCCCCGCAATAGAGGCACCGATTCCCATCTCCATTGCCACCTTCTCGTTACTCGACCATTCCACACAGAAGTTGTGCTCTTTAGCCAAGTCAATCAGGGTTTCGACTGTCCCTGAGCTCGGGGACCCGGGATAGCTTGTCACCAGTTTGACACCACAGGCCAATGCCCCAAAGGCCATGGCCTGGTCTCCATTAAGTCGTTTTAAGCTCATCTTTTGTTTTCCTTTTTCTTCGACACCAGTAAAAAGCGAACGGGATTCCTGTCACGATAAAAGCCAGATCCACCAAAGACTTTTGCCACTCGAAATAAGCCCTAAGGACGATCAATCCGAAGATCAACAGGAGAGATACCAAGGGAAGCAAAGGATAAAACGGGA
>DAOVBT010000395.1 GCA_030670375.1 Candidatus Aminicenantota bacterium
ATCGATGAAAACTGCACAGGGTGTTTAGCCTGCAAAAAGGTCTGCCCCAGCGATGCCGTGAGCGGTGAGCTCAAAGAGATCCACAGTATCGATAAAGAAAAATGCATCAAGTGCGGAGCCTGCTTCGAGGCTTGTAACTTCGATGCCATCAAAGTGGAGTGAGGTAAACATGATCAAGATGTTTATAAACAGACTGGAGGTTCAGACAGAGGAAGGCTGGACCATCCGGGATGCCTGTGAATTTTACGGCCTCGAAATTCCGACTCTCTGCTATAATCCCGGCCTGAGCAATTACGGGGGATGCCGGCTTTGTCTGGTCGAAATCGGAAAATCACCCAACACCAAGCTCGTGAGTTCCTGCACATACCCGTGTGAAGAAGGACTTGAGGTGCACACGGACACCAAACGGGTTATTCAGGCACGCAAGATGATGATCGAGCTGATGCTGTCTGTAGCCCCTGGTTCCAAGGTGATCCAGGATTTGGCTTCAAAATTCGGTGTCACCCAGATGCGTTTCGACGTCCGAAACGAGGAATGCGTCATGTGCGGGCTGTGCATCCGGATGTGCGCTGAACAGATGGACGGAAAGGCCATCGGATTTCAAAACCGTGGCTACAAACGCAAGATCTCGACGCCGTTTGACACCAAATCCAAAGTCTGCCGGGAGTGCGGCGGCTGCATGTATGTTTGCCCAGCGTGTCAAGCCCGATGCGAGGGGCCTAACGCCGAAAATCCGGTCTGTAACGCCTGTTTGCAAATGGACCCCACCTGTGTCGATGTTTACGGCGAGGCGACATGCTGGATGTACGATGTCGGACGGTGCGGAACATGCGTCAGGCCTGAAAAGGAAGAATCGAAAAAACAGGAATCTTTTTCGGAATAAAATCATGAAAGGCAAAAAGCTCCGTGATTTTCATTCTTTTTTAATAAAATCAAAAGAGTCAACAAGGAGGTTGTCATAATGGCTTATACAAAACTCAACAGGAGTGCCGCTACTCTAACTAAAAACAGAACAGAGGGATCTGTCAGCCCGTTCAGCGGGATGTGTGTGACATGCGTGGATGGCTGTATCGGAATGTGCGAGATCGGCAAATCTGCCTATCGTGGAACCGAAGTTTTGTATCCTCAACCCTTCGGGATCATTACCGCAGCATCTGAAAAGGAATATCCTGTCGATCTGTCCCACTTCACGATCCTGGGAACAGCGGTCGGAGCACAAGGTGTTGCTGCAGATTCGGATGTGGCCACTTTCGAAAAAGTGGACGTAGAAACCGCCATCGGTGTCGACAAAAGCATCAAGCTGAAAGTTCCCTTTATCATTCCCGGGATGGGATCGACGAATGTAGCTAAACAGAACTGGGAAGGATTGGCAAAAGGCGCTGCGATTTCAGGTGCTATCCTCACTGTCGGCGAGAATGTTTGTGCTATGGATGACGAATCTGAAATCAAAAACGGCCGAATTGTCCGTTCTCCCGATATGGAAAATCGTATCGGATTCTACAAGGAATGGCAAGATGGGTACGGAACGGTTGCTGTCCAGGCCAATGTGGAAGACACCAGGCTGGGTGTGCAGGAATATGTCATCGAAAAACTCGGCGTCGAAGCCGTTGAGTTGAAGTGGGGACAGGGTGCTAAGGATATCGGTGGAGAGGTCAAGATCAAGAGCCTCAAAAAGGCCCAGGATTTGTATAAGCGTGGGTATATCGTCCTTCCCAACCCAGAAGACCCCAGTGTCATTCGGGCCTTTGAAAGAGGAAGTTTTAAAGAATTCGAAAGGCACTCCCGGCTCGGCATGGTCGAGGAAGAAGCTTTCATGGCCAGAGTAGAAGAACTCCGGAAAGCCGGAGCCAAGTATGTCTTCTTGAAAACAGGTGCCTACAGACCGGCAGACCTTGCACGTGCGGTAAAATATGCCTCAAAGGCTAAGCTCGACTTGTTGACAGTCGATGGAGCCGGCGGAGGAACAGGAATGAGCCCATGGCGGATGATGAACGAGTGGGGAATCCCAAGCGTTGAAATCTGGTCCCTGCTGTACCAGTATTTGCGTAAGTTGGATGAAAAAGGTGAGTTTATCCCCGATGTTTGTGCGGCCGGAGGAATAACCTTTGAAGATCAGATATACAAGGTCCTAGCTCTCGGAGCTCCTTATTTTAAAGCGGTCGGTATGGCGCGCGCTCCTCTTGCCGCAGCCATGGTCGGAAAAACGATCGGCAAGAGAATCAAAGAGGATCAGATACCCGTTTACGTCGAGCGTTTTGGGAACAAGGTCGAGGAGATATTTTCCACTGCTTCCGAATTGAAAAACACGTACGGAGACAGATTTGAAGATCTCCCAACAGGCGCCCTAGGAGTACACGGCTATTTCAAACGGCTGAATCAAGGACTGCGGCAGCTAATGGCGGGGAACAGGAAATTCAGGCTGGAATACATCACGCGTGACGACATCGCCGCACTGACACAGGATGCAGCAAACATAAGCGGCATTTCCTATGTCACAGACGTCGATAAAGAAGAAGTGGAAAAAATCCTCAATAGCTGATCATCATTACGCTGCTATTCGGATTCTGAAGGATTAAAGCGTTATCAACGGGTCAGATAGCCAAATCCTAACGGTTATCTGACCCTTTTTTTTTTCGAAAACATGAAAAATACACAACATCCTGACCAATCCGGTCCCCCGATGACCAAAGGCGTGCAAACTCTTCTGGGCAATCCGAAAAAAGCCATTCTCAAACTCTCCATCCCGATGATCGTGGCTATGTCTGTCCACACGCTGTACAATTTTGTGGACGGCCTCTGGGTGGCGGGATTGGGTCCGGACGCCCTATCTGCTGTCGGGTTTTTCTTCCCGTTCTTTTTTATGATCATGGCCCTTTCTACAGGAATC
>DAOVBT010000081.1 GCA_030670375.1 Candidatus Aminicenantota bacterium
TGAGATGTTGGCTATTCTTGAAAATGCCGGATACATCACAATAGCGATGTGTGTAGATAATGAACCCTATCTTGTGACTTTGAGTCATGGATATGATAGAGATCAAAATTGCATCTATTTTCACTGTGCGAGGGAGGGGAAAAAAATCGATATTTTGAGGGAGCATAACAAAGTGTGGGGGCAGGCCCTTATGGACAAAGGGTATGTTCAGGGATCTTGTGATCACTTGTATGCAACGACTCAGTTTATGGGTAGGGTTACGTTTGTTGAAAATAGCGACGAAAAAAAACATGCTCTTGAAGTTATGATAAAGGCGCTGGAAGATGATCCTCAGAAAGTGCTGGATACACAACTGACTGAGAAATCCATCGAGGGCGTTCAGATCGGAAGAATAGATATTGAATACATGAGCGGCAAAAAATCCGAAAAAGTCATCATCTCCATTTAAACAGATTTTGACCCGTCCCCTTTATTCAGCCTGAGTTATTTACAGGCCGATAGGTAAAATAATTCAGGCTAGATGATGTTTTTGTGGTAGCGGGTATATAAGCTTATGAGAGGATTGTGGCCGGTGAACCGGTCTTTTACGATGAGCGTGGTGACAGGGGCTGTGGAATGTTTGGTAAACAGCATATCGTGTCCGACGCACAGGCCGACCAAGACATTGAAGGCCGTTCCAGCCTGGTTCAGAATCTCGGCTTGGAGAAGGGGATTGCAGGTTGATTCGAAATTTTCAGGCGCTCTGATTTTGTATTCGGCAGGAATCCCTACTTCTTCTTTGTCGATCCCACCACACGAGCAGATCACGGACACGACATCCAGGTCGTGACCTTCCAGGATGGCCTGAGCCCTCGATGCTTCGTCGCCGAGCCCGCTGCAAAAAGCCATGCCGATCTTTTTTGCCCCGATTTTTTTGGCAAATTCGGCGATTTCTCGAATGCGAGGTCTCACAGGGATGATTTTTCCCTGTTCTCTTGCAGCTTTTTCATTATAGGCTTCTTTTTCGGTCAATGCAGCGCTCAGGAAAAAATCTTTAATATCTTCTGCTCCGTATTTCTGCTTGACGTTTTGGATAAGATCCTTGAAGTTTTTCATCGGGCAGAAGCCGGGAAGTTTCTCGTCCTCGGTTATCCCCTCGTGACAATATTTAGGCTTGCAAAGAGCGCATTTTGGATCTGTCATTTTACCCTCAACTCTATTTTTTTTGACCTGGATTATTCAGGTTAATTTTTCGGATAAAGATAATACCACCACTCGGGCTGATCCTTGAGCCACCTGTCAAACCAGGCCATGATGGTTCTTGTCCAAATTTTTCTCTTGTTATAGGTCATGATGTGATGGTTTTGGTCGAGGATTTGGATGTATTCGACTTCTCTTCCCAAAATCTTCAGAGCCGTGAAAAGCTGTGTGCTCTCACCTGGAGGAACATTTGTGTCATCAGAGCCATGAAGGAGGAGTAGGGGCGTTATGATCTTATCAGCGTTAAATAATGCACTCTGATTGATGAATATATCTTTGCGGTTCCAAGGAAAGCTGTTGGCCGCTGCATACGCGGAGTACTCATATCCGTAGTAACCTTCACCCCAGTAACTGGAGATGGAACTGATCCCTGCGTGAGCCACTGCTGCGGAAAAGAGGTTGGTTCGCGTCTGGATGATCATGGTGATAAACCCGCCGTAGGATGCCCCTATGCATCCCAATCTTTTGGGATCAACAAATGGATGTTCGGATAAAAACTTCTTGACGCCATCGATGATTTCATCGGCGACAATGAAACCCCAATCATTGACGTGAAGGGCAGAAAAATCCTGTCCGTACCCGATGGCTCCGCTGGGTTGAAGCACATAGACGACATATCCCTGTGCCGCCCAAAGATTTTTGGGATAACGTCCTCCGAAATCTCTGGTAACCGGCGTGGTTCCTCCATAGTAGTTTACGATACAGGGATACTTCTTTTTGGGATCGAAATCAGGAGGATAGTAAACTCTCCCGTCTATCAAACGGCCTTCCTGGTTTTTAAAGGTCCAACGTTCGACTTTCCCGAATGTGACGTCGGAAAATTCCTTCTCGGCAGGATCGTACAGCAGATGGGATTTTTTGCTTTTCATATTCAGGATGTAGGCTTTGGGAGGAATGGAAGCGCTGGATCCTGTAAACGCTGCCATCTGCTTATCCTTGGATAGATCGAACTGCTCGATGATATCCACACCGCAGGGGATAAAGAGATATTTCTTCTTTGCAATATCATACCTGTACAAGCGATGGTAAGAGTGATCTGTTGTGAGGAAATAGATGGCATCCTCTGTGTGACTCCAGAAAGCATTTTGGATCGAGGGATCGAATTCTTTCGAGATCGGCTCCACATCTTTTGTTTCAGGATCGAACATGTAGGCCTGGATGTCGAATTCATTGGGAATCAGATCACCGGAAAGATTCTGACCCGCATCATCAAAGGTGGAAGGGCCGCCTAGAATAAGGATTTTGGTGCCGTCAGGGTTCCATTGGGCCTGATTGAACCATCTTCCTTCCCAGAGCAGTTGATTTTCTAAAGTTCTTAAGTCGAGATAGTAGAGTTCGGTTTTCAAAAAAGGCCTTTGTGTTTCGTCGGCTATCGAGCGGATGTAAAGAAGTTTTTTTCCGTCAAGACTGATGCTGTTGAGTGAAGTCGAGAATTCGCCTTCTGTCAGTCTCTGACGGACGCCATCTTCGAGGCTGATCTTGTACAGAGAGGATTTATTCCGGGCCCAGGGTTTTCGGTCGTCTAGATTTCTCAGGCGTTTTACTCCTGGCCTGTCCTCTTTCCCTTTTTCTGAGACGGAGTAGATGATACAGGTTCCGTCAGGCACCCACGTATGACTCCCAAAATCTTTGATGTCTTTGAGGAGAGGTGTTGAAGTTCCGTTTTCTAGGTCGATCATCCAAAGAGTTGTTCCAGAACTATTGCGGGTTGTGTAAGAAAACTTTTTTCCTGTTGGTGCCCAGTTGACCCTGGAGAGTGATGTTCCTCCCCGATAGGTCTGGAGGAGTCGGCTTTCTGAGACATCATATAATTCAACCCAGGTTTCAGAATCATCGCTCGGGGGAAGAGCTTTGCGAACAGAAACGGCAGTCAATGTGCCGTCCGGAGAAATAGAGGCCCCGGTGACAGTGGGAACATCCAGCAGATGGTACAGGCTCATATTCTGCTCATGGGATAGGATTAAGGTGGGGTGCGGGGAAGTGTAATTTTCATCGATTGTGATTGTTCCCTTTAGTGTCCATTCCTCATCCGAACTGGGGTCATAAACGGACTTCACGATGAGGAGATGTTTTCCGGTCTCCAAACTCAGATCGGTCGAGATTTTTTTTCGGTTGGCGGAGCTGTTTCTATCGCCATTCTTGTTAGCTTTGGATTTTGTGACGCAGATTCTCCCGTCGACACAAAGATGGAATGCTTGAGGGCTTTGTATGGTGACCCTTGCTCTCGTCCACCGTTTCACATCCAGATAGGTGCCAAAATAGGCGATAGTGGGGTGGGCTTCGTCTCCGATAAGAGAGACGCCGTTTTCTCCAGATTGGATTTTTCGCCAACGGGAAAGTGTTCCGTCGTGCCATCGGAGGGGGCTGCCGGATATGGGTATCAGTTTGGATTTATCGACCTGGTTAAATTTGATCAGGTTCTCGATAATTTGTTCTTTTTTATATTCTTCCAGAAGGGCAGGAAGAGGATTGGGAAAAGGTCCGAGAAGCAGCCAGTCGGTGATAACCCATTCTTCGGTTTGCTCCTCTTCTTGAGATGTGGCAGAAATCGTTAGAGGGATCAGGATTAGCAACAGCAAGAGTGCGGCAAGGATGGGATGGAATTTCTTAATCATGCTTTATTCTTTATCTATTTTTTATTCTTGACGTATTTGTCGAACCATTCGAACATCTCTGCGAGCACGTGAAGGACAGACTCTCGGGCTCTGTAACCGTGGCTTTCATTGGGAAGCATGACCAGCCGTGCAGTGGCACCATGCCCCTTAAGGGCATGATAGAGCCTTCGGGACTGAATCGGAAAAGTTCCGGAGTTGTTGTCCGCTTCACCATGAATGAGCAGGATGGGTTCGTTGATTTTGTGGGCGTGCATGAACGGGGAGACCTTGAAATAGGCATCAGGAGCTTGCCAGAAAGTTCTCCGTTCACTCTGGAAACCGAAAGGTGTCAGCGTTCTGTTGTAAGCTCCGCTCCGGGCGATCCCGGCTGCCAAGAGGTCGCAGTGGGCAAGCAGGTTAGCTGTCATGAAGGCGCCGTAACTGTGACCGCCTGCACCGACGCGCTCGGGATCGATGACTCCCATGGAATCCAGCTTGTCTATTGCGGCTTGGAGGCTGGAGACGATCTGTTCGACAAATGTGTCGTTCATTGTCTTCGGGTCACCGATAACAGGCATCTGGGCACTGTCGAGGAGGGCATATCCTTGCGTCACGAAGAAAAGCTGGGAGGTTCCTCTGAAAAAAGTGAAACGGTGTGCTGAACCTCTGATCTGCCCTGCAACCCTCCGGTCCTGGTATTCGCGGGGATAAGCCCAGACCACACAGGGTAACCTCTCTCCTTCTTTGTAGTCCGGAGGCAGGTACAGGGTTCCGGAAAGTTCGACTCCATCCGCCCGGGTGTACTTGATGAGCTGCTTCTTCAATCCTGTTAACTGCGGAGCAGGATCCTTGAATCTGGTCAGAGCCTGCTTTTTTTTGTTCTTCAGGTTGTAGAGGTAATAATTGGGAGGCTCGGTTTTAGATTCATAGCGCGTGATGATTTGATTCCTGGATTTCCCGACAAAATCCACAAAGGACTCGTAGCTTTCCTCGCTGCACTGGAACAGCCTCTTTTTTTCCAGCGTCTTGATGTTCATCTTGTCGAGGAAGGGCATGTCTCCTTTGGGGGACGCTCCGCTTCCAGAGAGATAGACCCAATCCTTATCCTGGAGTATGACACGTTCTCCGTTGGGCGTGGTTGTGGATATAGGGCGTCCTGGATCGTTGTAACGATCTTGAGAGCTCATATCGATGATTTTCCTCGGAGTCTGGCTCGGGTCGTCGACATTAACGATGTAAGTGGTTCTCCATCTTCTCTTCCATTCGCGTTCCGAGAGAAAAGCCAAGCCTTCTTGCTGCAGCCAGGAGATACCGGCATAACGTTCCTTGGTCTTCAAGATTTTCTTGGGGCTACTTGTGAAGGGAGCTGAGAGAGTCATGAGCTTATCCCTATGAGGAACCTGTTTCTCAGGGTTCCCTTCGTCCAGGGCCTCGACCCATACAAGTGTGGCGGGTTTAAGCGGCCTCCATTCCAATGACCTCGGTCCTGTTGGAACTCCTCTGATCGGGACTTCATCTTCTAAAGGAAGGTCAGCGAAGAGATGGACAAGATTTCCGTCTCTGTCCCATATTTCTTCACTGTGGGGAAAGGAGTAGTAGGGAACGCTGAAGGAGTAAGGCTCTTTGATTTTGTAGACCAGAAGCAATTTTCCGTCAGGTGAAGGATCGGCATAGAGGTAGACTCCGGGTTCTCCGATTTTTCGGCTTTTTCCGGATGTAATGTCGATTTCATAAATCTGGGAAGTGGTATAAAATTTGAACAGTTTTGCGTCATAAGGAGTCTGAAGGAGGTCCTGGTAAGTCCGGACTGTCGCGAATCGGCCTTCGGTTTCCTGGATGTTGGGACCAATGGGCACTTCGGGTATTTTCGGGGGGTCACCGCGGTTTTCCAGTATGGCGTAAACCAGAAGTTTGTTACCGGGAAGCCAGGAGAATCCGGAATTCACTGTGGAATTGAGGTTGGACCCTGTGAGTGCCTTTGCCTTTCCTGTTGTGACGTCAGCTATCCAGAGTTCGAATCCTGTATCTTTCAATAGGGAAAAGGCCAGCCATTTTCCGTCCAGGGACCATCGGGTTGAACCCAGTTTTGCTCCTTCTGGGAGAGCGATGCGTGTTTCTTTACCGTCTTTTATGGATTTGATGGTCAATCCGATGGTGAAAGATGTTTGTTGTCGGCTGTTGTATCTCGGGGTAATCCTCGTTCCGGCACACCTGAGCAGCGGCTGGGACATGTATGCGATCGAAGGCATGGATTCGGACTCGGAAAGAAGCATGAGATCTCCCGTTGGGTTCATGCTCGCTCGAGGTAGCGGGGGTGTGTCGACGATATCGATTATGTCTTTTGGCGGGAGCTTGTAGGGTTCCTGGGAAAAGGCAAAACCTGCAAGTAATGCCAAAATAAAAAAGACAGATAGAATTTTTTTACTCATGTTTTCTCCCTCCTGAAAGCACAGTTTTTTCCAAAAAAATGTAATGATACTAAAGAATTATATTAGCCGATTGAGCCCCCAATTGCAATTTCCCGACACCTACATCATGTCGAGGAATTCTTGCCAGGGGAAGGCTCTCATAGTCTCGGTTGTTGAATGTCCATAGGCACGGATGATCATGGCGGCTTTGGCGATTTGTTCGGGATCGTCCGATTCGACAATGTCGATAACGTCGTACCGGCCCATAGTCGAGTAACTCTGTTTCCACTCGACATCGGGACATTCGCTTTTGATTTTGGATGCCACCCTTTCAGCGATCTTCTTGAATTCGTAGGGATCGCTGAAGGCCTGTGGAGAAATTTTGCTGAGAATGATGTATGTGGCCATGTGCTTACCTCCAAATAAAAGCGCTATTATTAAGCAGCACAAAGCTGCGATTTTAAGTATTATCTGGATAGAGCAGTCCCTTTCGCTATCCAGATCCTTTGCTTGAAGTCTTTCCTTCGAGAAAAGCGATCAGGTCTTCTTCGTTGACCCACCACTGCCGGCCGATTTTCTGGGCTTTGATCTTGCCTGATCCGAGCAGTTTGAGGGCTGTTACCCGGCTGATCTGGAGTTTTTCCTGGAGATCCTTCAGATTATACTGCTGAATAAACTTGCTTCCCAACCATATTGTTCTCAAATTTTTCCCTTTCTATAGAAAAATTTACTTTTATTTACTTTATTATACCTAAATTTATCTATGCACTGTCAAGAACAATTTTTAGTTTTTTTTTGGGGAAAATCGTCGTGTGAACGAAAATGCGAGGGTATTACTCCAACCCAATTTTCTTAAGTAATTGTTTGAATCTCGGGTCTGAACGCAAACCTTCATAAACAGGATCGACTTTGAGCCAAATAATACCATTTTCCCTCTCTTCATAGGCCTTCTCCAACCATTCAAACGCCTCATCTTTCAGGCCCAGACGGGTGCAATATTTTGCTCTTTCTGTGTTAGGAAAATAATATCCTCTCCGAGATTCTTCTATCAATATGTCGTAACATTTTTGCAATGCTTCTTTATAGCCTGATTTCTCGTAGATGCTTTTTAACGCTTCTATATTTTGTCCGCTAACTCCCCAAATCGAAGCACTCTTTGAAAACAGTGAAAAGATTTTCTCGTACATCTTATTTTCGGTGTAAGTTTCTGAGAGAAAGTAAACGGCAGGAGGGAAATTTTCTTCTATGGCAAGAGTTTTCTTGAATGCTTCGATGGCTTTGTCGTATTCGCGGGCCATATAAAGATTGTATCCGATACCCCAGTTTATAATGGGGGATAGCGGATCGAGCTTGTGAGCTCGCTTTATTTCCCCCATCGATTCTTTTAATCGAGAAATCGGGATAAAGCAGTAGACTCCGTACCATAATCGACCCATGGCATTATTGGGATTCAGGTCAAACGCAAGTTTGAATTCTTTTTTTGCGCTTTTAAAATCCCAATCATAAATGATGTGAACCACCGCCTGAGAGATATGAGCCTCAGCAAGCTGGTCGT
>DAOVBT010000312.1 GCA_030670375.1 Candidatus Aminicenantota bacterium
GACGCAAACAAAGAGGAGAATAAATAGCAGCCATATTGTCATGACAATATTCGGTTGAAATAATAAACATAATCGAGTACAATCAGAACTCAGAAATTTTCTTTCTGACGACACTTTAATCCCCCATAATTAAAGCAGAGATAAGGATTGTGTACAGATGAATACGAGTATTGAAAAGATGCGGAACATAGGGATTAGTGCGCACATCGACTCCGGCAAGACGACACTGACAGAGCGGATTCTGTTTTATACCAAAAAAATCAACAAGATCCATGAGGTCAACGGCAAGGATGGCAAAGGCGCCACCATGGATTCGATGGAGCTGGAAAAGGAGAGGGGGATCACCATCACATCGGCCGCTACGACCGTCAACTGGAAAGATCATGTCATCAATATCATCGACACGCCTGGGCATGTGGATTTCACCATCGAAGTCGAGCGGTCCCTCCGGGTTCTAGACAGCGCCATCCTTGTGCTCTGTTCGGTCGGGGGTGTCCAGTCGCAAACGATCACCGTGGACCGACAACTCAAGCGGTACAAGGTTCCACGCGTTGCCTTTATCAATAAACTGGACAGGGTCGGTGCCGACCCTTTTAGGGTGAAAAATCAGCTTAAGGATCATCTCGGCCATAATGCCGTCTTGATGCAGATCCCGATCGGGCTGGAGGATAAGCACGAGGGGGTGGTGGACCTTGTGAGCATGAAAGCTGTTTATTTTGACGGCAATGACGGGGAAAAGGTCTGGATCGAAGAGATCCCGCCCGAACTAAAAGACCAAGCGGATAGAAGTAGAGAAGAGATGCTGGATGTGGTGTCCATGTTTTCGGATGAATTGATGGAGGCTGTACTCGAAGGACAGGAGACAGAAGAGTTTATCTATGAAGCTGTCCGGAATGGAACGATTACTGGGGACCTGACGCCTGTTTTTATGGGATCGGCCTACAGGAATAAAGGAGTTCAGCCCCTCTTGGATGCCATCGTGCGCTACCTTCCCAATCCGGCCGATGTGGCTAATTATGCCAAAGATTTGGACCAGGATGGCAAGGAAGTTCGATTGGAATCAGATCCGGATGCCGGTTGTGTGGCATTGGCTTTCAAATTGGAAGACGGTCCCTACGGCCAGTTGACTTACCTCCGTGTTTATCAAGGGGAAGTCAAAAGGAGGGATCAACTCCTCAACACCAGGTCCCAACAGACGATCCGTGTGGGCCGTTTAGTCAAGATGCATGCCGACACGATGGCAGATATCACCCGGGCTGAAAACGGCGACATCGTTGCACTTTTTGGTATCGACTGCAGGTCAGGAGATACCTTTGTCACTCCTGGTTTGAATTACTCGATGACTTCGATTTTTGTTCCAGAACCCGTGATCTCTTTGGCAGTTAAACCCGTGGATAACAAGAGTTCCGACAATCTGGCCAAGGCTCTGCAGCGGTTTGTGAAGGAGGATCCGACATTCAAGACATATGTGGATTCCGAATCCAAACAGACGATCATCCAGGGAATGGGCGAGCTCCACTTGGATGTCTATCTCGAACGCATGAAACGGGAATACAGGACAGAAGTGGAAACCGGGAAGCCGCAAGTCGCCTATCGCGAAGCGATCAGCCAGAGGGCAGAATTCGATTACACCCACAAAAAACAGACCGGCGGAGCGGGTCAATTCGGACGGGTTGTCGGCTACATCGAACCCTTTAGCGATGGCTCCTATGAGTTCGTGAATGAAGTCAAGGGAGGAAACATACCGAAAGAATATATCCCATCCTGCGCTAAGGGATTTCAGAGCGCTCTTAATAAAGGTCGGCTTATCGGTTTTCCTGTCACTTCGATCCGAACTGTTCTGGTCGACGGTCAATCACACCCGGTAGATTCTTCGGACATAGCATTTCAAGCGGCTGCCAGGCAGGCGTTTAGAGAAGCCTACCTGAAGGCCAAGCCCCAGATCCTCGAACCCATCATGAAACTTTCTGTGGAAGGGCCATCGGAATTCATCGGGAATTACTTTTCCAGCATTAACCAGAGGCGCGGGATCATCATCAGTACGGTCGAGGACGGCACTTTTGCCAGGGTGGATGCCAAAGTTCCGCTGAGCGAGATGTTCGGCTATGCCACAATACTCCGCTCTCTCACCCAGGGAAAAGCGGAATTCACGATGGAGTTTTTGAAATACGGAAAGGTCCCATCCAACATTGCCGAGGCATTAAAAGAAGAGTATCGAGAATCGAAGTAAAAAAACATCGGCATTTTTTATTAATAGTTCAGGATAGATAAGGAGACGAAAGCATGGTGAAAAAAGAGCTGATCAGAAGGAGTCCCCTTCGGATTTTGGAAAAGGCCATCCATGGCGGTTTGAAAGATGGAAATATCGGCGTGCTCGCCTCCCGAAAGGGCGTGGGAAAAACGGCCTGCCTCGTTCATCTTTCAACGGATAAGCTGTTTCAAGATAAGCCAGTGATCCATATTTCGTATGCCAGTCGTGTGGATTATATCATCACCTGGTATGAGGATATTTTCAAAGAGATCGCTAAAAAAGGGCAACTGGAATTGGCTCTCGATCTGCACGATGAGATCATCCGGAATCGGGTGATCATGAATTTCAAGCAGGATGCGGCCAACACAGACCAGGTGTTGAAAACGGTTGAGGCGATGATCGATCATGGAGATTTTGCCGCCGATACAATCATGGTGGATGGGTACGATTTCCGGAAATCCACGGCTGAGGATTTGCAGAAGTTCAAAGATTTTGCCAAAAAGATGGATCTGCGCGTTTGGTTCAGCGCTTCCTTAAAAGCGGATGATCCCTTATTCGATGATAAGAGACTGCCCAATGAGCTCAAGGGGTATATGGATCAGATCGATGTGCTCATCACTCTCGCTTACAAAGACGAGCACGTGCGTCTCAGTTTAGTCAAGAATTATGACAATCCTCCTCCCGGGGATTTAAAGATAAAACTGGACCCCAAAACTTTGCTTATCTCTGAATAGATACCTTTTATTTACCCTTTTCCCTCCAGGGCCAATCGTCGTCTTTTTCCATGACGAGCTTGGTGACCTGGAATGTTCCTCTACCCTCGTCATCCTTTTCGTTGGATCCGATGCTGTAAACGATGAATCCATCCTCCTGAAGTTTATAGATGAATGGATTCCCCGTGAAAGGATCGATCGGTTCTTTCTCCAAGATATCAGGTACGAGTGCCGCAATTTCTTCAGGGAAATGGCCTTCTTGATTCTTGTATATTTTGGAAGCTAGGGCTATCTGTCCTGTCCCCATGAACGCTTCCAAGATTGCTTCTTTCAGCCAAGCAGAAGAAAAGTTGGGAAACATTAATTCGGAAAGGCGGAAGGACCACGGAATTGAATCGAATTCTTCGGATAGGCCTTTGTGGAATTCTTTGATTTCGTAAAATGGCAATTGGGATGAAGATTCGACTTTGTCAAACATTTTCATGGCCCAGAGAGTGTCTGCTTTTGTTACAGGACGGATGATCCAAAAAAAGATGGTATCTCCCAGGTTAAAACCGAGGACATCCCTTTCTCCCTCCAAAACGGCTAACGCATTCTCGAGGAAAAATACCCGCTCTCCTTGAATCCCCCTCACAAACTTTTCACGCCAAAGTTCTGGATCTAAATCCTGGATGAGTGTCCTGAGGGTTGCGGGATCGAAATCTTTCCCGCTGATGATTTGTTTGAGACAAGTATGAAGATAT
>DAOVBT010000142.1 GCA_030670375.1 Candidatus Aminicenantota bacterium
TCCCAAGGACTTGAAATCAAGATTGGCCAAAATGATCGTGGCGGATTTTTGGGGTGAAGTTGAAGCTGCAAAGGCTGTTCAAGAATTTGACTTGGTGTTCAAACAAAAAGAGATCCCATCCGATCTAACGGTTCATGTTGTGGATCCTGTAAAAATTGCGGAATCCAGTGAAGTCAGCATTATCGATGTTCTCGAAGAGATCCTTCTCTCTCGCGGGGAAGCCAAAAGAATGGTCCGCCAGGGGGGGATATACATCGATGGAAACCGCATCGACAACATCGAACTTATGTTGGATTTCAAAAAAAAGAATGAGTACGTCCTGAAAATAGGCAAACGCAGATTCTACAAAATTACCAGATAGCCTGGGCAAATAGGGAAAGCGGATCAAACCTTCGGAAGTCTGAGTTTGGGGAATTTTCCAAACATCCTTTTATAAATCTCGGGGTAGGCGTCTTTTCCACCGATGAGCGAACAGGCCATGGGCATCACATTTTTTGCCTGTTCGATCATCTGCCCAACAACCTGACGGATATCCCATTGCGCTGTCAGGTCTTCTCTCAGCCGGGAGATATGATAGAGCTCCCGGACATTAACTTTGAACAGGACTCTCTTCCGGTGGGCATTGGTTAGAACATATTCTGCACCGACGTCCAGTTTTTTTTGCAAAAGATCATACACATCGTTTGTCGTTTGGATCATTCCCAGGAACTCTGTTTTGCTGTCTATCGCTTCCACAGAAGGAGGGATCGTCGCTCCCAGGTCGGGATTATACGGCTGAGTGGTCATCGTGGCCATGCGGTGACGCTTGAGCTGAGCAAAACAAGTCGCTGAAACGATCATATCAAACTGCAGATCCAGATATTCGAACTCCCTGAGTGCAAAGTCATAAAACTCCATGTGTTGCCAGGCTAATTTGAGGAAAGATCCCTTTTCTTTCTTACTGAGCCCTCTGGCTTTTTCTTCGCAGGCCTCATAAGTGAGCGATGAGGAGGAATGCAAAAGCGCGGCCACCAATCTGTTGTCTCCGTCTGGGGTGTAAGAGACAAGACGAACGTTTCCATCTCCCTTTTTGCCATCCGGACCTAATAGTTCTTTGGCCTTTTTTTTCAATTCCTGGTATGTCTTCGCATCAAAGTCATTGGCTTCTGTGAAAAGGATGATGGAAGGGGCAACGTCTTTGGCCAGCTCATAAATTTTCTGATTTAATTCCCTTAGCTCGGCCAATTTTTTAGAGGCGAACCGGCGGATAAGAAACTCCAGATTGCGTGCATTCAGGGTTACCCCCAACTGCGCCTCTGTGGCCAAACTGACAACATACCGGGCGTCTTCTTTGGCCCATCCATTGAGCATCGCATGATTTTTGGAATGGCCTGCCAACTCTTTATATTTGTTAAAAATATAAGGTTTCAGCCTTTCGTAAAGCTTGTGGTATAGGGCGTTCTGGGCTTTTATGGTGTCAACGAAAATTTTTTTCAAACCCGCTTTTTGGACTTCATCAGGAACGACAAAATCATCTTTCAATTTGATGTATCGTTGCGATTTTTCCGTGTAGGAACAAAGGCGGAATTTCTCGATTTCCTCGAGGGCAAGGCGGCTTACTCCGACAATATCAAAATTAAAAACAGCATGTTCGGCCACAGAATGATGCCCCATCTTGAAAATGATGTTTCTGTTCGATCTCCTCGCTCTTTCAACCTCGGCCCTGGCAACGGCTCGAAGTTCATTCGCTGGCCGCGGATCTCGAGAAATTCGTGCATAGGAAGCGGAAAGCGTTTCGGGAGTTATATCCTTTCGTGGGGGGCTGTTTTTTTTCAGCTCCTCGATAACAACGCTGTCGATGTTGTATCCAGCCAGTATTACTTTCATGGCTTAAACAATAAAAACCTAGATGGAAAAAGTCAATATCATTCATACCCTTTACCAAACTCGTAGAAAAGATTAAAATACTGCGTTGTCTGACACGATTCCTTGTTTACCGGATAACTCAAATTGATTTCACCCATTTAAGGAGAACGATATGCTAGATGTTTCAACCGCTTCATTAAAAGATCTCTTAGGCTACGCTATACGGGCAGAAATGGATTCGAACAAAGCCTACACAGATCTTTCGGATAGGGTTTCCAACCCCCTGTTAAAAGAAAAGTTTCGATGGCTGGCTTTCGAGGAAAACAAACACAAAGAAATCCTGATGAAACTTCAAGCAACCCTTTTTTCCAATCAAACCATCCAAATCCCAGAGGAGCCTAGCCAAGATCTCTTCAAACCTGTCGTCGTCGAGCCCTCATCCTCCCTGGCAGATATTCTCCTTCAAGCCATGGATGCCGAGAAATTCGCAGAGGATTTTTACGCCAATTTGGCTGAACGAGTGGATAACGGCCAAAAAAGGCTTCTCCATTACCTCAGCAAGGTTGAGCATAGTCATTATTTGATGCTGAAAACAGAGTATGATGCCGTGCAGGATTTCGAGGATTACGCTGAGCAGGATGTCGACAAGATCGTGACATAAAACTCAGCCTTTCATCACGCCAACCGGCACAACTTTGGCCACGAGCTGTCCGATTCCCGCCTCATGGGATATCCGGACAACCTCGTCCACATCTTTATAGGCCTGGGAGGCCTCCTCAGCAACGCTTCGCCAGCTTGTGGAACGAAGTTCGATCCCTTTTTGCTCTAATTCCTCTTTGATCTTCTCTCCTCTAAACCTACGCCTCGCTTCATGCCTGGACATCACTCTGCCTGCTCCATGGGCTGTGGAGCCAAAACTCAGCTCCTCAGCCTTCGATGTCCCGACAAGTATGTAAGAAGCTGTTCCCATGCTGCCGGGAATCAGAACGGGTTGACCCACCTCTCGATATATTTCTGGGATTTCTCTCCTCCCAGGGCCAAAACTTCTTGTGGCTCCTTTCCTATGGATGCAAACTTTTTTGACCCTGCCCTCTATCGTATGCTGTTCAAATTTAGCCACGTTGTGGCACACATCGTAGACTTGATCCATTCCTTCCGAACTTCCCATAACCTTCTGGAATACTTGTCTTACCCAATGGGCAATCATCTGACGATTGGCAAAGGCAAAATTCACGGCTGCGCTCATGGATTTGTAATATCTGTTCCCCAGATCTGACAGAATCGGAGCATTGATGAGCTCACGGTCTGGCAATCCCCGAATCCCAAATTTGTTTTCCATGAGTCTTATATAATCGGAAGCGACCTGATGGCCGAGCCCCCGGCTGCCGCAGTGAATCATCACCATTATCTGGTCAACGGAATGAATGCCAAAAACTTTTGCCACATCAAAATCAAAGATTTCAGATACTTTTTGAATCTCTATAAAATGATTTCCTGCTCCGAGAGTTCCCAGTTGAGGCGCGCCCCTTTCTAAAGCCCGCTGGGAAAGAAAACTGGGATCGGCTTCTTCCATTCTTCCGTTCTCTTCTGTCTTTTGCAGATCCTGTTTCATCCCGTATCCGTTAGCCACCGCCCATTCCGCTCCTTTGGTACAGACCTCCTCCAATTCCCTGCGGCTCAATCGAGTCGTCCCTCCTTTGCCCACCCCAGCAGGCACTTCCTTGAAAATTTCGGCAAGGAGGAGTTTTTTTTTATCCAAAATATCTTGCTCTGTGTAATCCGTCTTTAACAAACGTACTCCGCAGTTGATGTCATACCCCACTCCACCAGGAGAAATAATACCTTCCTCCAAATCAAAAGCCGCCACTCCTCCGATAGGAAACCCATACCCTTGATGGGCATCCGGCATAACGTAGGCTTTTCGTTGGATTCCACGCAGACAGGCAACATTTTTGGCCTGCTGAAGCGTTTTATCTCCTTTCACACCCGCCAATAACTTTTCGGATGCATAAATAACAGCAGGAACCTTCATGTCTGCATGTTTGGGAATCTCCCATGTATTCGCATCTATTCTTTTCAGTTCCATGATTCCACCTCAAATATCAGCCACGACCTGCACCATAAAAGGTGCTTGATCGTTGATGACAATTTCATTATAGGTTATGGCTTTCACATCCCCATAGATTTCATATTCGCCCGCGTACACATCTCCCCTGAACAAGGCATGAAGTGACCAATCTCCATCGTTTTTTTCGAGGGAAACATTATCGGCTGATCCCAACAGAAAATTCCGGGTATCCAACAGATACAGTATCTCTTCTAAGAAATTGACGAGGAGTTGCTCCAAATCCTTTCCTTCTACTGTCACGGATATTTCGATGTTTTTGGCGATTTTTTCCCAATCCCATATCAATGAAGCCACGGCCAAAGCTGCATGAGCAAAAGTCTCCTCAAGGGTTTGTCCAAACGCCTGGAATTTAGCGTCAGCCGTATGATGGAAAAACTTGTATTTTTCCATCCTTACTCTCGAAAAACTCCTGCAATAGGAGTCCCGCAAAAAGGACATTTCCCTTTTTGAATTTTATTCTCAGATATGTAAAATCCCTTCCTGGGGATAAGCATTTTTTGACAGTTCGGGCAAACGGTTCCCTCCGACTCTCCAAAAATATTCCCGATATAGATGAAACGCAAGCCTTCTTTTATCCCGATGGAGCGGGCCAGACGCAGGGATTCCACCGAAGTTGCATCTGAATCGGCGTATTTATAATCAGGATGGAAGCGACTGATATGCCAGGGGATATCCGGGTCCACATCTCTGATGAACCGGGCGATTTGCGTGAGCTCCTGCTCGCTATCATTGCGTCCGGGTATGACGAGAGTGGTTATTTCAACCCAAATGTTCAGCTCTTTCATGAACCGGATCGAGTCCAACACAGGTTGGAGATGCGCTCCGCACATATCCTTGTAAAAATCTTCATGGAAAGCTTTGAGGTCCACATTGCACGCATCAAGATAAGGTTTGATGGTCTCCAGAGCCTCCGGTCGCATATAGCCGTTAGTCACAAAAACGTTGGCCAATCCCTCTTTTTTAGCCAGCTTAGCCGTTTCATAAGCATATTCATAATAGATAGTGGGTTCGGTATAGGTATAGGAAATGCTTTGGCACCGATGTTTTTTTGCGCTGAGGACAACATCCTGAGGGGAATATTCCTGTCCATGATCGACGATGTCTTTCCCTTTTGAGGCCTGAGAAATCTGCCAATTCTGGCAAAAGGAACAACGAAAATTGCACCCGACCGTGGCAATCGAGAAGGAGGTCGTTCCCGGAAGGAAATGATAAAGAGGTTTTTTTTCGATCGGGTCCACATGGGCGGCGATGATGTCCCCGTAAACGCGGGTAAAGAGTTTCCCCTCTCTGTTTTCTCTTACCCCACAGATACCGAATTTTCCTGGAGCGATCTGGCAATTGTGATGACACAAAACACAGGAAACCCTCTGATCTTCGAGGGGAAGGTAAAGCATGGCTTCTCTGATCATGGTCTTGCCCTATTTTTCATAAATTTCGATAAGATTCCCCTCCGGGTCTTTGATAAAGTATATAAATCGTCCCGTGCCTTCCAACTTCAAAACCGGAACTCCGTTGCTCTCCAGTTCGCGCACGAATAATTCCTTATCCTCCACTCCCAGTCCCCAATGGTTGTATCCCTGTGAGGGCGTGATTTTGTCGTCCAATCTCCCTGATTGGGGAACGAATATTTCTACAACGGCAGAGCCAAATCGCAATTTGATCAACTGGCACGCAGCCGGCATCCCAAAAATCTGGGTCATCCACTCTTTAGAAATGGATTTGGATCCCAGGTGTTCAAAACCTAGTTTTTCCGTGTAGAACGGCACCAGTATTCCGGGATTTTGGCTGAACAATCCGATGTGATTGCACTCTCTGTTCATTCGATCACCCCATTGGACATACTCAATGATTATTTATAATCCACAACCGTAGATAAAGCAAATGACACTTAACCTTGATAATTCATATAAAATCCAGGCTGCGTAATTAAAGTCTTTCTAGGACCTCAGATCGGGGAAAAAATCTTTTGCCGAAGGACACAGCGAATGCATCACGCATGCGGGACAATCGGGCTTG
>DAOVBT010000303.1 GCA_030670375.1 Candidatus Aminicenantota bacterium
TCATCGGGTATATATTTATCGTCCTGCCCGGGCGTTTCCTTTTTATCGGGGCTGTTTTTTTGTTTGAAGCGTCTAAAAATACGTTTCATCCGTCGATGCCTTGATGAATTGGGATAACCTTGTTTAGCTATTACCACAGCAAACGTTGCCGGTCAAGTCGCCTCAATCTCTCTGTAAACTCATCCGGATCTAAATTTTCGTTCTCTTTGGAAGAAAATTTCGATAAACTATAGGGAACCATGTCTCGCCATGAACCTTTCGATTTTCGTTCCCCTGAAGATCTTCTGGCAAAAGCTTCTGATTTGGGGATAGAGCTTCCTTTTCAGACGGATTTGAGCCCCCTGCTCGAAGAGATCACTCTGGGATGGAAAAAAATTGGCAACCGTTTGGCCGTCCAACCCATGGAAGGATATGATGCCAATCCGGATGGATCACCCAGTGATTTGACCTTTCGACGTTACAAACGTTTTGCCAGTGGCGGAAGCGCTTTGCTCTGGTTCGAAGCGACAAGTGTGGTTCCAGAAGGGCGGTCCAATCCCCGTCAACTGTGGCTTCATGAGCAGAGTGTGGATAGCTTTAAAAGACTGGTCGCAGAAACTCGCATGGAAGCCAACCAGTCCATCGGCGCCGATCACGACATCTATTGCGTGCTTCAGCTGACCCATTCGGGCCGCTACAGCAAACCTGAAGGAAAGCTTCAACCTCACGTTGCCGTATACAATCCCTTTCTGGATGAAAAAAGAGAAAACCTTCACATTCTCAGCGACAAAAAATTGGATCGTTTGCAGGAGAATTTTGTCGATGCCGCTCTTCTGGCATATCAAGCCGGTTTTGATGCTGTGGACATAAAAGCCTGCCATGGTTATGTCATCAACGAGCTTTTGGCCGCATTCGATCGGCAGAACAGCAAGTATGGAGGTTTTTTTAACAATAGAGCTCGTTTTCTCACAAATGTCGTCAAAAACATCCGTCAAGAGGTTTCCCAGATTGGCATTGCCGTGCGAATGAATGCCTATGACGGGATTCCCTTCCCTTATGGTTTTGGCAGTTCAAGGGATGAATCGGAAAAGATCGACCTGACAGAGCCGAAACAAGTTGTGTCTCGACTGATCGAAGAAGGCTGCTCTCTTTTGAACATCACGGCTGGGATTCCCTATTTATTCCCTCACCTTGGTAGGCCCTTCGACCGCCCTCTTCCCGGAGATCCCATTCCTCCTGAACATCCACTTGAAGGAATTTCTCGACTTTTATCCATCACAGCCGATTTGCAGAAAGAATTCCCAGAGATTCCGATAGTAGGAACAGGCTATTCCTGGCTGCGTCATTTTTCCCCCCAAGTGGGGGCTGCTGTGCTTAAAAACAAAAAAGCAGCATTTATCGGCCTGGGAAGAAGCGCCTTCGCTTATCCCGAGGCTCCTTTGGATCTGATGGAAAAAGGGAAAATGAATCCCAAAAAAGTCTGCATTTCCTGTTCCCGGTGCACCGAGATGATGCGCTTGGGAGGCACAGCAGGATGTGTGATGAGAGATAAGGAAATATACGGGGAGCAATACAAAAAGCTTTTGCGAGAGAGGAATAAGCAATGAATAGAAGCACGATCGAAGTAGAAGGAAAAAAAATTCCCCTGCACTCACTCAACACCCTTATCATCGGAAGCGGTGCAGCAGCTTTGAATGCGGCAGTAAGTTTGTACAAATACGACCAGAAAGATATCGCGGTCGCCACGGATCTCTGGGGAGGCGGCACCTCGAACAACGCCGGATCGGATAAACAAACCTATTACAAACTCTCCGTTTCCGGTGATTCCCCTGACTCTCCTCTGGAAATGGCGCGGGACCTCTTCAAGGGCGGGTGCATGCATGGGGATATCGCTCTGTGTGAATCCATGAACTCAGCCCAGGCATTTTTTAATCTTGTCAGTTTGGGTGTTCCCTTTCCACACGATAGGTACGGGGGCTATGTGGGGTATAAAACAGATCACGATCCCCGGGGAAGGGCCACCTCGGCCGGGCCTCTGACTTCGCATCTGATGTTCAAAGCGCTTTCTAAAGAAGTCAAGGAAAAGGGGATTACTGTTTTCGATAAGCACGAGATCATCGGACTGTTGTCTTCAGGGGAGGGTCCAGAAAAAAGTGTAGTCGGCGCCATGGCCATCGACAGGAGCCAGATCGATAAAGAAAATTATGGCTTCGTAATCTTCAATGCCGTGAATGTGGTGTTGGCGACTGGCGGGCCGGCTGGAATCTATAAAACGTCAGTTTATCCCGAAAGCCAGGTCGGATCCCATGGTTTGGCCTTCGCCATCGGAGCCATCGGGAATAATCTGACTGAATCCCAGTTCGGATTAGCCTCGATCAAGTTTCGGTGGAATCTGTCTGGAACCTATCAGCAGGTGATTCCACGTTATGTATCGACCGACAAGGACGGCCAGGATGAACGCGAATTCTTGAACGACTATTTTCCGGACATGGAAAAACTGGCTACAGCCATATTCCTGAAAGGTTATCAGTGGCCGTTCGATCCTCGCAAAGTGTTGGAATATGGTTCTTCTTTGATCGACATTCTGGTCTATCAGGAGACGGTTCTCAAAGGGAGGAGGGTTTATCTGGATTATACCCAAAATCCCATTGGGGGAGGTGTCCTAGAAGATTTTTCCTTCGAGTGCTTAAACAAGGAGGCCTACGATTACCTTGATAAGTCCGATGCTTTGCTGGGCACTCCGATCGAAAGGCTCCAAAAAATGAACCAACCCGCTATAGATATTTACAAAGAACACAGGATCGATATAACGAAAGAATACCTCGAGATAGCTGTTTGTGCTCAGCACAACAACGGAGGGCTTAAAGGAAATATCTGGTGGGAGAGTAATGTCAGACACCTGTTTCCTGTGGGCGAGGCAAACGGAACCCATGGCGTTTACAGGCCTGGCGGCTCGGCATTGAATTCCGGGCAAGTGGGGAGCCTGCGGGCGGCTATGTATATTGCCAAGCGTTATATGGGCGACCCTCCTCAAGATAAAGAATTTCTCGATTTAGCCCATGATCAAATTGCAGATAAACTGGCTTTTGCCGAAAGTGTCATCGATTCCAACTTGGAGAATGATAGCCTTCTTCGAGAGTCGAGAAATGAGATTCAGGAGAGAATAACCGCTTATGGCGCTCACATCCGGGAACCTAATAAAATCAAGGATGTTATTGATAAAGCGTGGCAATTCTACCACAAGCTTCAAAGTGACATGAGCGTTTCGTCCGCAAAAAAGCTGCCCGATGCTTTCAAGAACATGGATTTATGCTTGACTCATGCCCTTTATCTGGAGGCGATTGGGGAGTATTTGGAAAAAAGAGGACAGAGCCGCGGTTCTTATCTTGTCAAAAATCCATAAGGGAAAATTCCTTGTCCAGAAGTCGGTGATGAATGGAAATTCCTGTTGAATGATCAAGATACCTTTATGAATAAAAATATATTGGAAGTTTCATTGGATGAAGATGGAAATGTTTTAAAGCGGTGGGTCGATATCCGGCCCATTCCTCTTGATGATACCTGGTTTGAAAACGTCTGGAATCGCTACATGAATGACGATATCGTGAAATAACGGTTCTATTTCTTAATGATCCACTTTTCCTTTTCTTTAGTGAGAATAATCGTGGTTTTTTTTCCAGGCCTAACAATTATCTCTGCTTCGAAAGGCTCGGGTTCGACCAACAGCCGAAGAATATAGGATCCCTCCATCAATCTTATGGGTTCTCCTC
>DAOVBT010000320.1 GCA_030670375.1 Candidatus Aminicenantota bacterium
ATCATCGAAGCGACAACAGATATTTATGGGCGTGTGCAGCGGATAAATCTTCTCCGCTCGATCCCTCTTCTCGATCAAGCAGCCATCGATGCTGTTCGTCAGTGGGTGTATGAACCCATGGTCATCAACGGACGGCCAAGGGGCGTTATCTTCACGGTTACCGTTACATTCAAATTAAAATAAATTATATATCCTAAGAAAAGCTAATTCATGGCTTTCGACATTTAGTAAGGAGGTTCTCAAAATGATGCAAATGGGTCTCTTAGATTTGTGGGCGGAAATGGGAGCTGTTGCGAAAACAGTCGGCATCCTCCTCATTTTTCTTTCCGTTGTGTCCATCTATCTTTTTATCGAAAGACAGATCGTATTCTTCAGAGCCAGAAACAAATCCAAAGCAGTGGCTCCAAAACTCGCTGACCTGTTGAAAAAAGGACAGGTTCAAGATGCACTGACTCTTTCCTCGAAGAAAGAAAACAAGGGAAGCCATTTAGCTCGAGTGACCGCTGCGGGGATTAAGGAATTCCTTGAAGGGCAGCAGGCAAATCTCAGTCTGGAGGAACAGATTAATACGGCTCAGAGAGGCTGTGATAGAGCTGCGAACATCTTCCAACAAGAGCTGAAGAGAGGATTAAACACCTTGGCTACGATCGCAACGTCTTCTCCGTTCATCGGACTATTCGGGACGATCTTCGGTATCATCAATGCGTTCCGCGGCATGGCCGTGACAGGTTCGGGAGGAATCGGAGCCGTATCCCAGGGAATCGCAGAAGCGTTGATCACAACAGCCTTCGGAATCGGCGTGGCCATTATCGCACTCTGGTGCTACAACTTCTTGGCGACCAAAATCGAAGTCTACAATTCTGAGATGGCAAACACCAGCTCAGAGATCGTTGACTTCTTCATCCGAAAATCTGAAAGAGTCTAAAATAAGTCATTTGAGATAAGAGGAATAGTATGAGCAAAAAAGTCGACACCGGATGGGACAGCGATGTCCAAAAAGAACCTAATGTCGTCCCTTTGTGTGATGTTCTTCTTGTCCTTTTGATCATCTTCATGGTGATGACTCCTCTGATCCAGAAAGGCGTCGATGTCGAGCTCCCCACGGCTATCAACACGATCGATCAACCTGAAAATGTCGACGCTGTCCTCTACATCAAAAGAGATGGCTCGCTCTACGTTAACCAACAACCCGCTACTGAGGAAACCCTACAAATGATGTTGGAAGAAGCCCTTATCACAGCTCAAGAAAGAAAACTCTACTTAAGAGCTGACCAAGAAGTGGAATACGGAATAATTCTAGACCTTATTCCTTACATAAAAGAAGCTGATATCGAGATAGTGGGGATCATAGCTGAGAAGAAGACAAGAAGTGGCGAATAGGGAATAATCAGAAACCGTTTACACCAAGGGGTAAGGTAAGAAGTTTTTCGACTTCCTTCTTACTCCTTGGTGTTTTTTTTTGCACATTCTTCCAAACGTCTCCGCTTTCCATACAAAAATAGACGGGAATCTCCCCTCCCCCAGCTTTTTTTAGATCACTAAAAATCCGCTGAAAGAGCCGCAGTCGCAGAGGCTTGGGGTACCTCAGTTTGCCATCCTTCCCGGTGATGAATTCATCGTAGATTATTTTTGTCTGCGGGAACCTCTTCTGGATCACAGGTTTAAGCGCAGGAGGAAATCTCAAACTGCCCAAGCTCATCCAGGCTATTTTATCTTTGTCTATGCCGGCCATTAAATCGTCGATAATTTCACCATATCCATCTTCCCACCCCTCATAGTGGATTATCGGGTCGAAGTGAAAGCCCACTCTGAATCCTGCTTGAGATACAGTGCGGGCAGCCTGGATCCTGTTGTGCACAGAAGGAGCACCTATCTCCTCCTCACCGGCAATTTTTTCGGAATTGAGAGACCAGGCGATCACGATGTTGCCCGGTGGTTCGTGTGCCAGGACATTTTTGATGTTCACGGTTTTTGTCTTCAATTCAAGCAGGGCATTCGGATGATCAGCAAAATAGGAAATAAGCTCTGATGAACGGTCGGTTAAATGATCCAGAGCAAGGGAATCCCCCAATTCTCCGGTTCCTATACGAAAAAAACGATTTCGGTTTTTGTGCAGGAAAGCATCCAGCTGCAGGTAGAGCTGGGATGTATTCGCATGAATGGTGATCAGAGGATTGTTCAAATAGAGTTGCAGGATGCAATAGGAACAATCGAGAGGACAGTTGAGTTCTGTGTTGATGATAAAATAATTGCATCCGATATATTTGGGCGTGCAGGGACAGGGTTTCACATACCCGCCTCTCTGGTGGGTAACCAGCAGCAGTTTTTTCCCCTCACCGACAGGATTCCGAGACATCAAAACATCCTCGATCAGTTCCCTCGAGTCTAAGATGATTTCAACGGGGAGGTGGCCTGTGTTCTCGAGGATTTTTTGGGTCATAGGGAGATTTTCGCTGTCCTTGGTGACATAGACTTTATTTGGGAAGTATCGGGTCTCATCCATCGGAAGAACCTCTAACCTGGATTATCCAGGTTGAACAAAGAAAAAAGATCTTCATCTGAAATAAGATCCTGAAGCTTGGATAGCCTTTTTTGGAAGGCTAGTTTATCCTTTAAACTGAAGGTCACGGCAAACTCTCCATCCTCGAAAAAAGAAGCAGAGTCAAAATTCACTTCTTTGGAAAGCCGAGCTTTTTTTAGGGATGTTGCGAAAGATTTTTTCCAAGAGGAAAGGGTGGGATATCTTTTTGCTCGTAACAGGGAACGGACCTTTTCAGCCTTTTGCAGGGAAGACAAGTTTTCGGATTGAGATACCGACAAAATTTCCGGTATCGACAATAAGACCTTCGGAGAATCCCCTGTCTTTTTTGACAGATCATAAAGGTCTTCGCAAAATAGTTTCAGTTTGTTCACATTCAAAGACAAAATCAACGGGAGAAGCGGCTCCCTGTCCTCAGGAGAGAATTCAGTCAGGAGTTGGACTGAGGTTAAGGGGATCTTTTTTTTAAAAATGATTTTTTTCCATGTGGGATCCAACAGGGCTATTTTGAGATAGGTATCGAAATAGGATAAATTTGCGGGAATATCCAAGAGAGGAAAAAACTGCTTGACGATTTTCTTTTCATCTCCCATAAAACCATTCAGTTTGAGCAAGATTTCTGCTTTCTCGAGGATGTTGAAATTTCTGAAGGCCCAATTTTCATACAGGCAGAGGAGGAAAGCCCGGCAGTCGCCCTGCTCATCGAACAAATAAACGGGGACATGCATCAAGGACAGCTCGAGGCAAGCCAATACTCTCTTCCATCCTGACACGATCACATACTGAGGACCTTCACGCTTCACGACAACCAGCGGACTGACAAGGCCAAATTTTTTTATGGAGATGAGCAGCTTCTCCAGGTCAAAATGATAGGAGAAACGAAACCGTTCATCCTGAAGGTCTATGTCATCCATAGAAACATCGAGGAGCTTCATGTCCATTATTCTAATGAAAGCAGACAACCGAGTCTAGCTAGAATTCGGTACCTGTCCCCGAATTATCTGTGTATCCAAAAAGCCCAATTTATCACGGAAATAAGAATGCTTATATCTATTATGTTGCTCGAGTTGACACTTTTTGTATTCCTTGATAATCTT
>DAOVBT010000133.1 GCA_030670375.1 Candidatus Aminicenantota bacterium
TCCTCCCTTCAAAGCTCCCCAATGGGAGATGGAGTCGATCCCACGAGCCATTCCGCTGACAACGACCAGTCCTTTTGCCGAAAGATCATGGGCCAGTTTCTCGGCCACAGCTCTTCCATAAGGAGTCGGCCTTCTCGCCCCGACAATAGATACTGCCGGTTTACTCAGGGTACTCATTTTTCCTGCATAATACAAGACGAGCGGGGGATCGAAAATTTCTCTCAGACACTCAGGATAGTGCTTATCCTGGATCGTGAGAACCGAAAATCCTGTTTTCTCCAGCCTGTCGATCTCTCGACATGCTCGATCCAGCAGGTCCTGAGATGATAGGGCAACAGCGATTTCCTCCTCCAATCCCATAGCTCGCAGATCATTATTCGAGCTGCGGAAAACATCCTCCACAGAAGGAAAATTTCGTGTGATGATTCTTGCTGACCTCAGACTATCGGATAGGATAAAATTGAGGGCGATCCAGTATTTCTTCTCTTGTTCCAATTTTATCGCGCACAGGAGGAAGGCGGGATGGCAAAAACAGGGATATTGGTATAGGAGATCACTTTTTCCGTTGTGCTTCCCAAAAAGAACCGCTCGATCTTACTCTGGACACAAGTGGAAATAACGATCATGTCAAATTTGTGTGTATCTGCATAATCCACGATGCCCACAGCGGCGTTTATCGCCCGATACACATCCTCGGATACCGGGATATCCTCTTTTTCCTTTTTCTCTCTCTGTTTGAACCTTTTCTCCACGGCATCGAACATCTCATCCAGTGCACGAGGAGTGAATTCATAATCATGCAGTTCGAGAACATGCAGTAAAGTCAATGCGGAATCAAATCCTTTGGCCAATTTCCAGGCATAATCCCTCTCTACTTCTTCTTGTTCGGAAAAATCTGTCGGGACCAAGATTTTCTTAAACCGGGGTTTGCCCGTTTTCTTTTTTGTCAGAAGCAGAGGAACCGGAGAACTGCGAAGGACCTGATTGGCAACACTTCCGATGAATAACTTCTCGATCGCTGACAAACCTCTTCTACCCAAGACGATCAAATCCGCTTTTTCTTCTTCCGCCGTCTCGATGATTTTTTTTGCCGCATTTCCCTCTTTTATGAGAGTTTTGAACTCCAGGTTTTTGGCCTTTTTAAGGGAATCGAACTTCTTCTGTGTTTCTTCTTTCACATAGGCTACTCTTTTTTCCAGTTCTCCTTTCACGACAAGAGCCGCATCGTACAAAGCCGGAGAGATGTCCGGCACAACATGGAGAGCAACGATCTTGGCATCAAATGTTTTGGCAAACGCATCGGCATACAGTAGAGCTTCCTGCGCCTCATCAGAAAAATCGGTCGACCAAAGAATTTGATTTATAAATCCTGCCATTCTTATCTCCTCATCCCGTACTGGGTCTCAAAGATTACGCCTATTTTAACAGGAAAAATGAAAAACACAAGAACAATCACTTTCCCAGGAGAATTGAGCCATGGGAATAAAAGAGTCCGGCGACTGCTCCTGTCATCAAACAGGCAAGAGTGGCAGCCAAAAGGGCTTTGAAGGCAATCCGGGTTAGGTCTTTGTATTTTTCCGGCACAAGAGCTCCTATCCCGCCTACAAAAATGGCCAGAGAGGCAATATGGGCAAAACCGCAGAGGGCATAAGATGCGATGATCGCAGATCGAGGGTGAACAAGAGTCCCTTGCTCTATCAATTGGGAGAGGTGTTGGTAGGAGACGACTTCAGTGGCAACCGTTCGCTCCCCGATAAGCTTAGCCACCTCAAACGCATCCGAAGGAGGAACACCGAGGACTAGCGTGAAGGGATAGGCCACATAACCCAAGATCGATTTGAAGGACCAATCGAAGTTCAGATGAAACCACTTGTTCAAAACGCCGCCGAAAACGCCAAACAGAAGATCCAACAAGGCCAGAATTCCGAGAAAAGCGATCAAAAGGACGAAAATGCCCCCCAGCAGCCGGAGCCCGCTCCAAGCCCCGTTGACCACAGCCATGATCAGGTTGTCTTCTTTCTCGTAATGAGGCTTGATGTTCAAACCAAGCGTGGCCGGTGTTTCAGTCTCCGGAACAATGAGTTTGGCCATGACCACAGCAGCGGGAGCTGAGAGAAACGAGGCGGAAATCAAGTGCCCGGCTATGGTGGGAAGCTGACCTTGGAGGAACATCACATATATGACCAAAACCGTGGAAGCAATGGTTCCCATTGCCGCAGAGAGGATCGTGGTCAGCTCCGAGCGCGTCATTTCCGCAAGATGGGGTTTGATCACCAAAGCAGATTCGGCCCCTACAAAAATATTGCTCGAGGCACAAAGAGCCTCGGCGCCGCTTATCCTCATCAACTTGGTAAACACAAAAGCAAAGCTCCTTATAATAAGGGGCATGATCTTCAAATAATACAATGCTCCCACGAGTGCAGCGAAAAAAATGATCGTTGGCAATCCTTGGAAAGCAAGGAAGTTCCCGAGGGAAGTTTCTCCGTATTCATTCGTTGCTCCCATTGGAAGAGCCAAACGGCCGAACAGGAACTTTGTTCCCTCGGTTGCGGTGTCCAAAACACCCAGAACCGCGTTGTTCACCAACAGGAAAAATTTTGATCCCACAGGGACTACAAAAATAAAAAAGGCGAAAAAAAGCTGCAATCCTATGCCCCAGAAAACGACCCGCCAATTGATAGATCTACGATTTTCAGAGCAGAGCCACGCAAAAAAAGCCAAAACAAAAATCCCGAAGAAGCTGATAAGGTTGTAAATATCCATCTTATGAGCAATTCTCTAAAATGACGATTTTCTGCCGGGATTTTTTCCCCCTTAGGATCTTTACTCGAGAGGGAGGGAGATGAAAATGGGAGGCAAGGACTGCGATCACTTCCTTGTTGGCTTTTCCTTCAGAGGGAGGTGAGAGGACACGAACTGTGTACTCCCTTTCTCCGATTTTCTGCACTTTTTGCTGACGAGCTCGAGGCTGGACTTTGACCTTCAGGCAAACGTTTTTTTCGGAACTCACCTTTTCTTTCCTGCTGCCTCCTAAATTTAGGGGCGGGTTGGCCATAAAAAATGCCGATACAATAATGCATTCCCAATAATACCATTTTTCGCATCAATATACATCTTTACGCAGGGAGGGGTAAGCATCTCTAATCCTTCAGCAAAGTCGTGCTCATTACAGCCTCGCCGTTTGACTGCATCAGATTCCCTCGAAGAACCACCTGTAAAGATGGCTTGGTTAGGTTGGGTCGGGATCTTCAATGGTCGCTTCAACCATCCCCAAAAGCCCCATTTATCACGGAAATTGAGATGCTTCTCTGGGGTGGGGTGGCATAGGAGCGGGGCGGTCAGGTTAATACATTAAAGTGTGTTCTCTCAACAACTGATGCGCATACAGAGAAAGCGACCTGACCAAAAAAATGTCGAGAAACACCAGCAGAAGAATGACGATCATCGGGCTTAAGTCAATTCCTCCAAATTTGTGGGGAGGAACAAATCTCCGGATCGGCTTCAGAACCGGCTCTGTTAAATGATACAGGATGACAGAAACAGAATAAAGCGAGGGAATACGGACCCATGAAAGAGCAACCCGAATGATCAGGACCCACATAGAAATCATCACAACAATGTCAAGGATTTTTGAAACCGCGATTAAGAAATTGGCAAAAAAAATCATTCCCCGACTATTTTTTCGTACTTGTCAAATAATTCTTTAAGCTGCTTTTTTGTGACGATATAACCGCTGACATACAGGGAAAGATTAGGCCGGCGTGTGTCATTGGACTTCAGCAGTATATATTCTCTGATCAAACCTTTTTTAGGCCGTGGGGGGATCTTTATCTCCACCTCAGCTTCTTTTCCCGCAGCGATACGAAGCTCAGAATCAATCGGCTTTCCTTTATAGAGATATGTGGCATCCCTGTGAGAAAAAGTAATCCTCAACTCCCGTTCCCCTCTATTCTTGATAAGGGCTTTTGCTGGAATAGGCTCACCTTCGAGAATCAAACCTGAATCGACGCTGTATCGCTCGAGGTCGATTCGTGGCCGAGGGGGAACCTCGATCGTGGCCGAAATCTGCAGCTGTTTAACAGGTTGGCTCCGGTCATTCGATTCGATATAAACATATTTGGTTAAGTTGCCTTCATAACCTCGAGTGTTAAGGGTGACTTTCAATTCTCCTTTTTTTCCCTGCTCGACGTTTTTATCAGAAATGAGGGCTGCAGCGCACCCACATGAAGTTCTCACCCTCTTGATAATAAGGGGGGCATCCCCCGTGTTTTCGAAAACGAACACATGGGATTTGACCTGGCCTTCCTTCACTTTGCCAAAATCCCATTTTTCTTCTTGAAACTTTATCTGAGGGCCTTCTTTCGCTAACAGCGCACCTAGACCAAAAATCATAAACAACGAAAGAAAAAGGATTATGGAAAACTGACTAACAAAAGGCTGTTTTTTCATATCTATTTCCTCTATGTTTATTACCTGAATTATTCATGTTAAATGTTATTATAACCTATACAGAAAATGACGCAACTCCGATTTTAAAATTCTCATCCGAATCCCTCATCATTATTCTATTCATCTCCTTTTTTTTGTCATCCATTAATAAAACACCTATTACACTTAATTTAGTCGAAGTTAAGTCAGGCAAGCTGATTTTGAAGCTATCCGGAGGCGAGCGGGCACAGAGTGGCTGTTCTTGACAGCATTCCTGCCCTCTTTTATAATCGAAATGAGGTGAATCGATACAAGAAAAACTCTTTTGCCAAACAGAGCGTCGTTTTTTTTGTTCTTTTTTTTACCCTTTTTTTCACTCCCCTTAAAAAAGCATCAGGTCAAGAAACATTCATCAGGCTTAGGGTCGTGGCTGACCAGGCAAACATCCGATTAGAACCCGACATTTCCAGCATCATCATCAGTCAAGTTCCCAAGGGGACAATCTTGAACGCCACAGAAAAAAAGGAAGAATGGTTTGCCGTCCAACTAACGTCAAAACAGGGAGCAGTTGTCTCTGGATATGTGCACAAAAGCCTGGTGATCGCGATCGCACCTCTCCCTGAAGAAAAAAAACCACCCATCATTCCAAAGATAAGGCCAGTCGAACCTGAAGAGGATCAACCAATATCTCCATTCCGATTTACTCTATCCATCACGTGTGGAGGGAATTATGCACGGGGTGGAGATTTAAACTTAGGGATCAAAGGTTTGGCCGACTTATACGAAGATACCCTCGGAATTCAAGGAGAGGGAAAAATTGGCTCTGTTCACCTAGGATATGTTCTGGGCTTGGAGGTTTCCTTCCCTCTATCCGAAATGCTGTCCTGGGGAATCGGAGCAGAACACTTCCAGGGAAAAAACAATAGCCAGGTGGATTATTCTCAAGGAGAATACTCTTCTGTACTCCATGTACGACCGAATCTTCGCGCCACTCCTTTAAGTGTATTCCTATCCTTCAATCCGATTCCCGAGCTGTATGTAAAAGGTGGCATCTCGTACTATTTCACCGGATGCTCCTACACATATCTTTTAAAAGCGGATAATTTAACACAACAATGGAAAGGGAGAGCAAACGCTCGAGGACTAGGCCTGATGGGAGGCATAGGTTATTTAAAAAACTATTCTGCTAACCTTAGTTTTTTTGCAGAAATAGCAGGCCGTCTGGCAAAAATGCGTGGATTCACAGGGAAAGAAGATATCCAGGATTCTTCCGGTGAAATTTCGACGGAAGAAGGCACGCTCTATCTCATTCAAACACAAGTTCTTGAGGATAGAACTCACTCTGTCCTGTTTATCCGCGAAACAAGACCAAATGAGGCAGGAGTCATCGGCGCCAAAGAAGCTCAGATCGACTTTTCGGGGATTAGTCTAAAGATCGGACTCCGCCTCCACTTCTAGCCTGGGTTATTGGAAATAGATGTAATGGGGGGAGGGGCCGAGGTTGACTCGATTATCCCGAAAAGGGACTTCTTCTCCATCCCGGTTTTCTACCCTCAACACAGGATGGGAAAAGGTGTGCTCGACAGAGGAGCGCTGCGTCCAACAGACAGCAAACGGCCTTTCCTGTTTGCGGAATAAGAACATAAACGCCTCAGAATGAGGCATTTTTTCTGTAAAGAGGCTTCCCTCCAG
>DAOVBT010000145.1 GCA_030670375.1 Candidatus Aminicenantota bacterium
GCATCTGGATCGGCATCCACGGCCAGGACTTCGTACCCATCCTTCCGGAATAAATGAGTCAAAATACCAGCCAGGGTTGTTTTTCCTGTTCCCCCTTTTCCCGAAATGGCCAATTTCATCGTGCGCTATTCTCGTCTCCAAAATTCAGAGAATCGACAAAGCACCCTTGGAAACCCGGATCCGATGCCAGGGAAATGTAATGGACTTTTTTAATCAGGGATTCCGTCCTTTTTCGAGCAGGTTTCGACAGCAAAAGAGCCCTGGCGCCTGCCAAAGAAGAGTTGCCGACGTAGACGATTTTTTCAGGGTCTATATCGGGAAGCAGTCCGATTCTTATGGCATTTTTCGTATTCAGATAATTTCCGAAAGCTCCAGCGATGAATACCTTGTCCAGATCTTCTTTCTTGATTCTGTACTTTTCACAAATCAACCGGATGCCCGTTTTGACAGCAGCCACGGCCAACTGGATCTCACGAACATCCTGTTGAGAAATGGCAATTTTCTCCGTGATCCCGATTGTGCCCTTGTTTCCACCGATTTTGCCGGACGGCGTGATTTTCCCTTCATCCAGGAATAGTGCAATCAAATCGATGAGTCCTGTCCCGCATATTCCTTGCGGTTTTTCTTTTCCGATCGTATGCAAAATGAGCCGGTTCTTTTTTTCGGCTTTGTATATGGCTCCAGGCATGGCAAGCATTCCTGAACCGATGTTCATCCCTTCAAAGGCCGGGCCGGCTGCGGTGGATGTCGCCACAAACTTTTTTTCTGTTTTCAGGACGATTTCCCCATTCGTTCCCAAGTCAATAAACAGATGAGTACCCTTGCGGTTTGCCAAGCCTGTAGCCTGTAGTCCCGCTGATATGTCCCCGCCGACAAAGCTCTTTATGTTCGGCGCGACATAAGCCTTTGCATTCGGATTTAATCGGAGGCCGAGCTCGTCTGCCGTGAATTCTGGCAGCCTGTGAAACACAGCATGAAAAGGAGAGACCGCCAGGGTATCGACTGGAATACCGAGGAGCAAATGGTTCATGGCGGTGTTTCCCGCGAAAACGATCTCATAGATATGATCTTGCGAGATATGGTTTCTTTCGAGGATCGGTTTAATCATGAGGGATAAGGTTTTTAATATGGCCCCCTGCAATTTTTGCAGGTTATCCGGGGCATTGTAGGCGAAAGAAATCCGGGAAACGATATCCATTCCGTATTTTATCTGGCTGTTGTTTTCGGTTGCCGTGTCGATGCTCTCTCCCGTGTTTAAGTCGATGAGCTCGACAACCAGCGTTGTCGTCCCCAAGTCTACAGCCAATCCGAAGTTCTGCTCTGTCGTATCGCCGGGTTCGACAGCAAGGATTTCGTTATCATCGTATAAAACGGCTGTGACCTTGAACCTGCTGTTTTTCAGTGTCCCGGGAAGCGTTCTCAATAAATTCACCGGGACGTTCAGATTTTTTTGCCTGAAATGTTTTCTCAATTCGCTCAGCAAAGAATGGGGATGATTCAATTCTGGCTTGTTGAGTTCTACAAAGTATTTTTTAACGAAGGGATCGATAGCAAGCGGCAGTTTTATCCCGGTTTTCAGAATGAACGTTTTCTGGAGAAGGGATTCCGGCGGGATATGGATAGCCAAATTTCCTGTGATTTTGTACCGGCATGCCAGCCTGTGGTTTTGACCCAGTTTATTTTTTTGGATCAAGAAATCCTCGATCTCATCGAGAGGAGGTAAATATCCCTCGAGGATCTCGACAAAACACTTCCCGCACACGGCTTTTTTCTGACAATAAAGGCTGAGATCGATGCCGCTTTCCAGAATCTTATCTGCGAGCAATTCTCCCTTTTGTGCCCGGATTGTTTTATCGAGGTTGAGAATCTTTATGGTATAAGTCATTTTCTAGATCGATTGAAACACATCTCATTTTTCGTCAGAAGAGGAACTGGAGAGCACAAGCCGTCCGAATCTCACAAAATACTCTACTGCGGAGAAAAGCACGACGGCCAAGACTATCCAAAGTCCAATTTTGGCGAGCAAATAAAAGTTACCCAAATTTTCCTTCCCCAGGATCAAAAGACTGACAGTTATACCTTCACACCACATTTTGATTTTGCCGAAAGCAGAGGCGGAAATGTTGATTCCTCTCGACGAGGCGATGGCTCTGAAACCTGTGATGGCGATTTCTCTGCCGACAATGATGATAACCATCCATGAGGCTACCGATCCCAATCCGACGAGGCAAATGAGAGCAGAAGATATCAATAATTTATCCGCTATGGGGTCCAGGAGTGCGCCCATCGTCGATGTTTTTTGTGTTCGTCGGGCCAAAACGCCATCGACGATATCAGAGAGCGCAGCGACTGCAAACAAGGCTGATGCTATAAGCTCATGACCGTTGAATCGAGATAAAAGAAGGATTACCAAGATTGGTATGCAAAGGATTCGAAATAGGGTGATATACAGTGGAATATTCATCTGACTGAGAAAAATATCATAACGCAAAAGGATTATCAAATTCAATGGAGGTTCATGGTTTTGTTCATGCAATTTCTTGACAATTGTCATTAACAGGTTTAAAAATGTGGATGAGCCATGGTTTTTAAAAAGTGTCCCGGTCAAGATCTCAGCCGGAAAAAAATGGAAGAGGTGGTCTGCAATCTGCCGTGTCCTTCGTGTGGTTTTGAGGTGGAATTCTTTTTTGATGATAAAAATCGTATTTGTCCAGAGTGCGGAGCAAAGGTTTCAAAAAGTGACGTCCAACTCTTGAAAGATTTTGGGTGTGCCGACTGGTGTGAAGCCGCTGAAAAGTGTATCGGATCAGACCTATATGCAAGATTAAAAAACGCGAAAAAAAAGAAATAGCCCTCTATTGTTTGATCGTGATCGGTTCGATTTTCGGGAATATGCTGAATCCTGCTCCCTTAACCTCCTGGATGAATTTGGGGAAGTCTTCCTTGAAGAAGCGGTTGATTTTGTAGAGTTCCTGATGGACAGCCGCTTTCAGGTTTTGAAACTCCAAACGGTGTGCTTCTGTCGGTGAGTCGACTGATGATTCCAACCGGGTTCCGAGCATGGCCAAACGTACAGATAGTTCGGTTTCCTCGAAGATGCCGGAACGGTCTTGGGGGGGGGAGAGACGGTCGGCATAACCTTTCAGCCTTTTTTTAAATTCTGTGGCCTTGATTCGGATATACTCTTTGCGCTTTTCTTCCAATTGATCGATCCTCTTCAACACTTCATCCAGAGCTCCGATGGATTCCTGGAGTTTTTTGTAAGCGACCGTCACAGCTTCGATGTACTTCCCGTTTTCCAGGATCAGGTTGAATTTTGCCCTCCGGCTTGCTTGGGAAACAGGATTCCTAGGATCAGTCAGGACTTTTAGGTTTTCCTCTGCGATTATACCATCCAAATCGATCCTGACTTTGTAGGTTCCCGGCAGGACAAGGGGACCAGAGGGAGGAAAAAATCCCTCGAAGGGATCACTCAAAGTTTTAAATGGTTCCCGGCGCAAATCCCAATTCACGCGGTTAATCCCCGCATTCCTTGATCCTTTGATCGTCCGGATGACGTCATCCTGATTGTCCAGAATGACGATCTCGATTTGTTCTTTATCAGCCGCATCTTTCGAAGCTTGCGACTTGTCATCATTCGGGACATCTGCGGGTGGTTTCCCGATGGAATAGGTGATTAAAGCTCCATAAGGGCGGTTTTGTCCCTGGAATTCCATATTTCCGGGGGTGAGATAACCGAGGCTGAAAAAAGAAGTTTGAAATTGGTAGGCGTCAGCTACTTGAAAAAGATGCAGTTTTTTCGTCTTGACGGCTTCGGTAATTTCACGAAGAGGTTGAATGTCGTCCAGGATATAAACGGACCGGCCGTGCGTCCCGATGACCAGGTCGTTGTCCAGCGGATGGATGACCATGTCGCGGACAGGAACGGTCGGCAGTCCGTTTGTCCACTTCATCCATTCCTTGCCCCGGTCGAAGCTGACATACAATCCGAACTCGGTCCCGAGGAAAAGCAGATTTTTCTGAACAGGATCTTCCCGGATCACGTGGATAAATCCGTCGATCACCGGAGTTGCCATATTTTTCCATGTTTCTCCGAAGTCTGATGTCATGAACACATAAGGAGTCCAATTCGACCTCCGGTGGTCGTCAAAGACCACAAAAGCTGTGGACGGTTCGTGGTTGGAGGCTTCGATATGGGGACACCACGTCCCGGATGGTACACCCTTATCTTTCATCCCGATTATTTTCCCGGACATATCTTTCCATGTTTGCCCCCCATTTTTGGTCAACTGGATTTTTCCATCGTCCGTGCCCACCCAGATAACACCGTTTTGGACAGGGCTGGGGGATATGGTCAAAATCGTGCAGTGGTCCTCAGCATGGGTGACATCTTTGGTCAGTCCGCCGCTTTCCGCTTGTTTTTGTTTTTCTGGATTGTCGGAGGTCAGATCAGGGCTTATGATCTGCCATATCCGTCCTTCATCTGTGCTCCTGTGTAAAAATTGGCTGCCATAATACAGGGTCCCGATGTCCAGGGGATCGATGGCAATGGCAGCGTTCCAGTTGAACCGTAATTTCACTCCCGATTGCGCAGGGGGACGGATATCCTTCTGTTCGCCGGTGACTGTATTGAAGCGAACCAGCCATCCCCCTTGAGACATGGAATAGCCTAGCTTGGGATCTCGAGGAATGGGCAGAGTTCCGAATCCATCACCCCAGCCAACAGACTGCCAGTGAAAATTGTATATGGCGTTTCCCTGAAGCACCCGGCTCGGGCCTCGCCAGGAACCATTATCCTGAAGCCCTCCGTAAATGTTATACGGATTTTCCAGGTCCACGCTGATGTGGTAGTACTGTCCTAGAGGAAGGTTCTGGACAAAATTCCAATGTTTGCCCTCATCGTAGCTGATGCCGATACCTCCGTCGCCCCCGAGCACCATAAAGTTGCCGTCATCGGGATGGATCCACAGCTCGTGGAAATCTCCATGGACGGCAAAAAAATCCATCAATCGCTTAAAAGACTTTCCGCCGTCAATGCTGATATCTAAAGGACTGGATAGCCTGTAGACGGTGTTGTGCTGCTTCGGGTGAACCCGGATATCGGAATAATAAAAGGGTCTGGGGCTGACTCCTGGTTTGTCATTGATAGTCTTCCAGGTGCTGCCGCTGTCTTCAGACAGGCAAAGGGCGCTTTTTTTAGCTTCGATCAGTGCGTAGACGATATGCGGACGGCTGCGGGAAAAGGCGATTCCGATGCGACCCAGATCTCCTTCGGGAAGGCCGTCTTTCGTAGAGAGCTTTTTCCAAGTCTCCCCGCCGTCAACACTGAGGTACAGCCCGCTCCCCGGACCTCCTGAGTTGAAAAACCACGGCCACCTCCTGTGTTCCCACATGGCGGCTAAAAGCCGATTGGGATTGCTGGGATCCATTGCTAGGTCAGCGGCGCCGGTTTTTTCATCGACGAACAAGATTTTTTCCCAGGTTTTTCCGCCATCCAGGGTTTTGAAAACACCCCGCTCCGGATTTTCTCCCCATGTCGTTCCCATGGCCGCCACGTAAGCCACATTGGGATTGTGGGGATTCAACAGGAGTCGGCTGATTTTTTCCGTTTTTTCCAAACCCAGGAATTGCCAGTTTTCTCCACCATCCAGAGTTTTGAAGACGCCCCTTCCAACCCCGACGCTGTTCCGGGGATTGGCCTCACCGGTACCGACCCACACGATCTCTGGGTTGGTGGGATCGATCGTGATATCGCCGATGGAGGAGGTGGATTGGTCGTCAAATATCGGCTTCCAAGTCACGCCTCCGTCGATGGATTTCCAGATGCCCCCTGTTGCTGTCCCCACATACATGATTTTGGGATTGGTAATTACCAAATCGACACAAGCGATTCTCCCGCTCATCCCAGCCGGACCGATAGCCCGAGGTTTTAACCCAGA
>DAOVBT010000109.1 GCA_030670375.1 Candidatus Aminicenantota bacterium
CTTCCTTGCGGTGCTGCTTTAACATAGGCCTTAACGATTCCGGACGGATCAGTGTCAAATCTCCGTTAATAACAAGAAGATCCTTGCCCCTATTGGATTGAAGAATTTTTTTTGCCGCCAGGACAGCATGGGCCGTTCCCAGCTGTTTTTTCTGGTGAATGAATCCGACAGGTTTGGAATACTCCTCCTGCATGACATCATCCTTCTGATGCCCCACAACCACATAGACAGCCTCAGGCCTCAAAGCAAACATGCAATCCACCACCAGATGAATCATGGGTTTTCCCAGCATGGGGTGAAGAACTTTGATCTTATCGGATTTGAATCTGGTTCCCTTGCCCGCGGCTAGAACAAGAGTAAGAAGTTTTCTTTTCATCCCGTTTTTGTGATGATCTTAAATTTTTTATCTTCCCAAAGGGGCTCGAATCCTGATTCATTCTGAGCCATTGTGCAAAAAAACTTGTCTTTGTGAACGGCATCCTTCAGGTTCTCCAGGCATTTTTCGGTGTCTTCCATCTGGCAATACGTGAGCGCCATTAAGTACGATACTTTTCCCTCTTTCGGTTTTTGCGTTTTGGCCTTCTCCAACAACTTGATCGCTTCGCTGTGATCCCGTTGATTAAGCTTGTACACAGCATACTCGTAATAATCTTCGAAGCTTTTTAAAGAAATGGTTTCTTTGTTCTCGCGATTTTCACAAAGTGCAAGATACATTCGAGCACGGTCAACAAACTCTTTTTCTGTGTTATGCTTTTCAAGAAAGGCCTGGAATAACTCCTTTGCTTTGGCACAATCTCCTTTACGAAAGGCCTTCATGGCCTGACTATAAGCAGCCAGGATTTTTTCATACAGGTCTTTTTTCAATTTTTCTTTAGTTGCTGGCAATTTTTCTCTCCAATTTTATTGAATAAACGAGGTTTGTCATTTTATATCAGAATTCTATGTTTGACAAGAGGAGCCTACGGACGGTTAACGGTTATCGTCGGGGGAAAGATATTCCGGATTCTCCAACAGAAAACGAACGACCCTCAGGTGAAGATCATGCCCTGCCTTTTTCGCGATAAAATGACCGGTTACAGGATTTCCTAAAAGCGAAAGATCTCCGATTAAATCCAAAATTTTGTGTCTCACAAACTCATCAGGATATCTGAGGGGACCGTTGACCACACGTGTTTTATCCAATACAACTGTATTATTGTAGGATCCCCCAAGGGCCAATCCCTGTTTTTGCAGGGTAGGAACATCCTCTATGAATCCTAACTTAAGGGAAGAGTCGATTTCTTTTTTAAAATTCTTTGGGTTTACCACGACAGACAATTCCTGTTTTTTGATGCTGGGATGCTCATACTCGATTTGATAAGTGATTCTGAGTTCGGCATCCGGGTCAACAGAAATAGAAGCTTCCTCCTCCTGAATGATAAGCGATTGTGTAATTTTTTGGAGGTTCTTTTCTTCCGGGAGCTCCCTGAGGCCGGCTCTTTGGACAGCTCTGGCAAAATGAAGGGCACTGCCATCCATAGATGGGATCTCTTCTTGATTAAGCTCGATCGTCAGGCTATCGATACCATAAACCCAGAGAACAGCTAAGAGGTGTTCCAATGTCTGTATTTTTCCCTGGTCGGTAACCAACATGGTGCAATTCTTGGTTTTGATGTTCTCAAGAGAAAGACGAAATTCCGAATTTTTGAGATCCGATCTCCTGAAAACGATTTCACCCGAGTCTGATGGGATCAATCGGAGATCGACAGGTTTTCCTGAATGGATACCGAAGCCAAAGAATTCCAAGTCTCTTTCTAATGTTCTCTTTCTTGCCATGAGTTGTTTAAATCCGCTTTAGATTTTTTAAGTATAACCCATATAAAAAGTTGGGGTCAAATAAACAAAAAACAAAAAAGGGGACGGTTCTATTTTTTTGAAAGATACTTGTAATCCCATTATTGGAAAAAAAATAGAACCGTCCCCTTTTTTCCCCTTTTTTTTGCAAAGCTGGATATGTTAGAATCAGGATAATGAAATCACAGCTTGAAGACATCCTCAATCAGGTTCATAAAGGAAAACTTAGCCCCAAAAAAGCGCTCAAACGCCTGAGGGATTACCCGTACCAGGATTTGGTTTTTGCCAAAATCGACCACCACAGAGAACTCCGACGGGGTTTTCCAGAGATTATATTCGGCTTGGGAAAAACAGCTGATCAGATCATCAAGATTTCCCGAGAAATTTTAAAAAAGGGGAACAATCTGTTGATCACCAAAGTCGATTCTTCCGTGTATAAAAAGGTCAAAGCAAAGCTGCCCAAAGTCAAGTATAATTCTCAAGCCAAAACGATCTTTTGCAGACAAAAAAAGGGGAGTACAGGAAAAGGGAAAATAATCGTGATCACGGCCGGAACATCTGACATCCCTGTTGCCGAGGAAGCGGTTGTCACATGCGAAATCTTCGGGAATGATGTGGATCGAGTTTATGACGTGGGGGTGGCTGGCCTCCATAGACTCTTCGGGGAATATGACAAAATCACCGAAGCAAGAGTGATCATCACCGTCGCCGGGATGGAAGGGGCTCTCCCCAGTGTTATTGCAGGAATCACGGATAAGCCGATCATTGCGGTTCCGACGAGCGTGGGATACGGAGCGAGCATGAAGGGACTGGCTGCGTTGTTGGCAATGTTGAATTCTTGCTCGGGCGGTGTGGCTGTGGTGAACATCGATAACGGATTCGGAGCTGCCTACCTTGCAAGTTTGATCAATCATCTCTAGCCTGAACTATTCATAAAAAAAGCCGATGCCATTTCATACTCAAATCATAACAACTTTGTAAATCTAATTTGCAAATCCACCCAAAGGACTTAGACGCTTGACAATTCGGCCATCCAACCCTATATTTTACTAGTTAACTTCTATCCTTTATCAACTTGTAAGAACAATTTGGGCTATCATATGATTTTCTCGAAAATAAATGATGGAATCGGCAGATTTTATGAATAATTCAGAAGTATTCTGGATTATTCACGGGCCAAGATTGCTGTAGCGGCAAGGCAGTGGCCCACGCAGCTGTAGTGAACTACCGCAAGTGGGTTACAACGAAGTCGATGCAGTGAGATTGGCTCGCCTGTATGGTAAAATTCAGAATATTATGGAGATCATTGATCAAATAAGGCAAGCCGCCAATATCGTCGAACTGGCCTCTCAGTACACAACTTTGAAAAGGGCTGGCCGTCGGCATGTCGGACTGTGTCCTTTCCACTCGGAGAAAACTCCTTCATTCACTCTGGATGATGAAAAACAGCTTTTTCACTGTTTTGGCTGCGGAACAGGTGGCGACGTTTTTACCCTCGTCATGGAGAAAGAAAACCTCAGTTTCCCTGAAGCGGTGCGTTATCTTGCCGAAAAATACAATATCCCCCTTCCGGAACAAAAAAGATTTTCATCTCAAAATAAAAAACTGGGCGAAGAAATAATAAATATAACTGAACAAGCTCTTGCACATTTTCGGAAAAATTTGCATAACACAAATGAAGGTAAAGAAGCTCTCTCCTACCTCAATAAACGTAAAATCTCAGATGAAACTATTCAAAAGTTAAAGATTGGATATGCTTCAAATTCGTGGGATGATCTTCTCTCCTACTTCCGAAGAAAGGAAATACTTCCAAAGAAGCTTGAAAATGCAGGATTAGCAATTTATCATCAGAAGAAAAACAGTTTTTATGACCGTTTTAGAGGAAGAATTATCTTCCCAATATTCACCGAATATGGAAAATTGGTAGCTTTTGGAGGAAGAAGTCTCTTTAATGCAGAACCCAAATACCTAAATTCACCTGATACAAGAATTTATTCAAAGGGGAAACTCCTCTACGGTCTTAACTTCTGTAAAGAATCAATTAGTGAGAAAGAAGAAGTTATACTCGTTGAAGGATATACGGATTTTATATCCCTTTTCCAAGCAGGAATCAAGAATTTAGCCGCTTCACTAGGCACAAGTTTGACGCCAGAACAAATAGATTTAGCGAAACGCTTTGCTAGAAAAAAAATAGTAATATGCTTTGATGGTGATACGGCTGGAGTAAAAGCAGCAAGTCGAGGTGCTGCCTTAGGGATTCAAAAAGAAATTCAAACACAAGTGATGAAAATTCCAACAGGATTAGATCCTGATAGTTATATAAAAAAATATGACGTCAATTCATTTATTAATCTAAAAAAAACAAGCTTATCCGGCTTAGACTTTCTTATAGAAAATTTCTCCCAGGGAATAAATTTAGACATTCCTGAGGAAAAATCAAGGGTAGCAATGAATATTGCGGATGTGTTGAAGAGTATTTCAAATCCTATAAGACGAAGCGAATATATCAGACATACATGTGAAAATCTAAATATCCATGAAAATGAATTAAGATCAATGATTAAAAGAGATATGTCCAGATCCGGAGAAAAAGAGAAAGTGCTTTTTCTTCCTGCAGAGAAAATTCTCCTTGAAATATTATTCAGAGATAAGGGTATTGCTTCACGTATTATCAATTTTTTTAAGGAAGACTATTTTAAGGGATTAAAAGGAGAGCCAATTTTTGAGGAAATAAAGAAAACTTACACAAAAAACAAAAAAATCCCAGATTTTCATGAATTTAAAGAAAATTTAGACAAATCTATTTATAGTGCATTATCAGAAATACAATTTGGAGAGAATATTCCACACACATTTGAAGAGGCACAGGATTGCATCGATACCCTGAAAGACAGATCTCTTGAGATGAAATGTGCAGAATTGGACGCTCAAATAAAAAAATTACAAAGAAAGGGAGACTATGAAAAGAGCAATGAGCTATTAAGCCAAAAATTTGAGATCAAAAAACAACTCACATTATTGTCGCAACGAAATCAATGAGTGATAGGAGCTAAAATTGCCTTCTGACAGCAAATTCGATAGAGAAGAAATTCAGGACCTGATTTCCAAGGGAAGGAAACGAGGATATCTTCTCTTCGAAGAAATCGATAAGACTTTCCAAGACGAATTCGACTCCGATGCAGACTTCAACGAATTCATCAGTTCGATGGATGACTATGGGATAAAAATCCGATACAAGCAGAGAGGGCACCTTCCCAAGAGAAAAAAAAGCGATATCGTTTCTTTAGAGGGTCTGGAAAGAACAACGGATCCTGTGAAACTCTACTTGAGAGAAATGGGGAACATTTCGCTTCTCACAAGAGAGGGGGAAATCACCATCGCACGGGAAATCGAGCGCGGAGAAAAAACGGTAATCAAAGCTCTTTCGAAAACAAGATTGGTCCTCAACGAAGTGCTTGCCATCGAAGAAAAACTCGACGAGTTCCCTGACATTCTTCACGATATGTTTGAGATCAGCGAAGACGATATCGGAGAGGGAAAGTTCGAGGAGAAAAAGAAGCAGATATTGAAAAAGATCGGAAAAATCCGGGAAATGAGCCAACAGCACGATGCCATTTCCCCACGCAAAAAAAACGCATTTACCAGAGGCCGTCTGATCGTTCAAATGAGCCGATCCATCAGAGACCTTAACATCCGCCCCAGCTTGCGTGAAGAGATCATCGAAACGTTAAGGGAAAAACTAAAGGTGATAAACGAGCTGGAAGAAACAAAAGAGGAACTGAACCTCGCCCTTAAACAAGCCAAAACGAAACGATCCAAGAAAAAAGAAGCAGACCTGAAACTGAGAATAAAAAATGTCACTAAACTGCTGAGAACCTTCCAGAGAGAAATAGGATTAGACTCCCAGGCATTGCGAAAAACGCTCAGGGCCATCACGACCGGAAAAAAAATCAGCGAACAGGCAAAAAAAGAATTGGTCGCAGCAAATTTGCGTCTGGTCGTTTCGATAGCAAAAAAATACAGCAATCGTGGACTTCAATTCCTCGACTTGATCCAAGAAGGCAACATGGGTTTGATGAAAGCCGTGGATAAGTTTGAATACAGAAGAGGCTACAAATTTTCGACTTATGCCACATGGTGGATCAGACAGGCCATCACGCGCGCTATCGCCGACCAAGCAAGGACGATCAGGATACCCGTTCACATGATCGAGACCATCAATAAATTGATCCGAATTTCCCGAAGTCTGGTGCAAGAGATCGGGAGGGAACCGACATGTGAAGAAATCGCAAAAAAAATGGACCTTCCGATCATCAAGGTGCGGAAAATCATCAAGATCGCCCAGGAACCCATATCCCTCGAGACGCCCATCGGAGAGGAGGAAGACAGCCACTTGGGTGATTTTATAGAAGATAAATTTATCCCATCCCCTCCGGATGCCGTCATTCACATCAACCTGAGAGAGCAGATAGAGAATGCGCTGAAAACACTCACAGAGAGAGAGGCAAAAGTCCTTAAGATGAGATTCGGACTGGGAGACGGGAACGAACACACCCTAGAGGAAGTTGGCCAGCAGTTCAAGGTTACGCGTGAAAGGATCCGGCAGATCGAAGCGAAGGCATTGCGCAAACTAAAACATCCCAGCCGGAGCCGAAAGTTGAAGTCATTCACGAACGGCGAAGAACTTGTTTGACCCCGTTTGCAAGCATCCCTATTTCCGCGATATCAAAAGGCTTTATATTGGCATTTAGGAATGGTTTTGCTCCCGTGAAAATTTTTAACGCCATTCCTCACCGCCCTTCTCGGCGACTATGCGCACGTTGACACCCAATCTCTTCCACTCTATCCTCTGTTCCCGTGCTTGCCCGGATCTCTATTCATTTAGCAAAGTCGTGCTCAAGACAACATCGCCGA
>DAOVBT010000377.1 GCA_030670375.1 Candidatus Aminicenantota bacterium
GCCAAGAGATCGAAGTCTTTGAAAAAAAGGGGGCTGTTATCGGTGTGGTCAAAGATTATCACTATGAGTCTCTCCATTCACCGGTCGGGCCGCTTGTGTTGAGGTTTGCAGAAGGTGGGCAGACCTATCTTTATGCAAAAATCCAACCCATAAATCTCAAGGATGCTTTGAAAGATTTTGAAGGAATCTGGAACCGTTTAGAACTGAACTATCCTTTTAATTACAGATTTTTCGATACGGATTTTGATGGAATGTACAGGACAGAAAATAGATTTAAAAAAATTCTGGGCTATTTTGCCATTTTCGCGATTTTTATTTCTTGTTTGGGTCTTTTTGGCTTGGCTTGTTATCTAACAGAGCAACGGACAAAAGAGATCGGTATCCGCAAGGTGCTCGGAGCCTCGATTCCTCGGTTGATCCTGATGTTTTCGAAAGAATTCGCCAAATGGGTGATCGTCGCCAATCTGTTCGCTTGGCCTGTCGCTTATTTTGCCCTGTCCAAGTGGCTTCAGGGATTCGCTTATCGAACAGGCATCCAGATCTGGATATTCCTGCTGTCATCCTTCTTGGCTTTGTTTATCGCACTCGGCACTGTCACCGTCCATACAACCAAAGCCGCGCTGGCCAATCCAGCAGACAGCCTAAAGTACGAATAACGTCTTATTGGTTTTTCCACTATCTTCCAATAGAATCATCTCGATTAGTTGGCCTCTCAAACACTAGTCTGCAAGATTGATTTCATTTTTTTCCTGTGGTAGAAGCATGTTAAGAAATCAGCTGATGAATGATAAAAACAAAAAAAACATCCAACTGCGCCGGGCCATTGGTTTGCCTCATGCAACAGCCATGGTCGTCGGAACGATCATCGGCGCTTCGATATTTGTGCAGCCCTCTGAAATAACGGGACAGATCAACTCGATTAAAGGTGTTTTTCTGGTTTGGCTGATAGCGGGTATTTTGACGTTTTTTGGTGCATTGGTGTGTGCTGAATTAGCTTCCATATTTACTCAATCCGGGGGAGTGTATGTCTATTTAAAAGAGGCTTTTTCTCCTTCAGTTGGTTTTTTGTGGGGTTGGGCCATGTTTTGGAGTGTGCATTCGGGGATTATCGCAGCTATTGCGGTCATTTTTTCCCGCTATGTCTCCTATTTTTTTCCTATGAATGATGTCATGATCCGCGTTGTTTCCATTTCTGTCATAATGATCCTGTCAGCCATCAATTATATGGGTGTTAAGCGGGGCAGCACCCTTCAGACACTTTTTACCCTGGGAAAAATCATTGCCATCGTATTTATTATCGTTGCAGGTTTTACACTCGGCTCACGTGTACCTGAGCACTTCGCAACCGGCAATATTGTCCAAAGTGACTTCTCTCTAAACAGCTTTTTTCTTGCTTTGGTTGCCGGATTGTTCGCATTCGGTGGATGGCATATGGTTACATACAATTCCGAAGAGACCATAAATCCCCGAAAAACGATTCCCCAAGCCTTGATGTTGGGAACATTGATCGTTACCCTGTGTTACATCGCCTTAAACGCGGTGTATATGTATATATTGCCGCTTGATTCCGTCGCTTCATCCACCCGAATCGCTGCTGATGCAGCCGATGCCCTCGTTGGATTCGGGGGAGGGGCCTTTATGTCTGCTTTGGTTATCTTTTCCACCTTTGGAGCTTTGAGCGGCATCATCCTGTGCGGGCCACGTGTTTATTACGCGATGGCAGGGGATAGGTTGTTATTCCGATGGGTTGGAGATATACATTCGCGATACAGAACGCCCCACAAAGCGATCATGTTGCAGGCGGTATGGTCCTCTGTGCTTGTCGCTACGGGTACATACCGAGCTCTTTTTACCCGGGTGGTCTACACAGAATGGGCATTTTTTGGATTGATGGCTATCGGGCTATTTGTCATGAGGAAAAAGTCAGGGATTGTTCGGGGGTATCGTATATGGGGTTATCCTGTTGTCCCGGCACTTTTTATAATATCCTCATTTGCCATAGTTGTGAATCAGATTATATCCGATCCGAAGGAGAGTATGTTTGGCCTTTCCCTTGTGCTGATCGGCCTCCCGGTATATTATTTGTGGTCAAAAAGGATGCGTACAGGAGTTTGATTCATGAAAATAATCGATTTTCACAATCACTTTTATCCTCCAGAGTACCTGGAATCTATACAGACCGGACCAAGCAATATTAAAGTGACCTTTGATGCGGATAACAATCCGCTCCTCCATTATCCCGGTGACTACAATGTCGTTGTTCGTGGACACAGAGACATTGAGTATCGAGCAGAGGTTTTGGCAAAAGCGGGAGTCGACAAACAAGTTCTCACCTTCACGACCCCCGGCACCCATGTCGAGTCTCCGAAACGTTCTGTCGAGTTGGCCCGGCTGGTGAATGATAGTTTTGCTAAGATTATGAACGAGAGAGGGGCCCGATTTTCAGCGTTGGCAACCCTTCCGCTGAATGACCCTGAGGCGTCGGTTGCTGAGATGGAGCGTGTCTTTAACGAACTGAGATTCAAAGGAATCATGCTTCACAGCAATGTCAATGGCATCGCTCTGAGTGACCAGCGTTTTTGGCCTTTGTATAAAAAAGCCCATGAATTAAATGCTGTGCTTTATATCCATCCTTCTTTTCCTGTCGGTGTGGAAGCCATGACAGATTATTGGCTCATGCCTTTGATCGGTTTTCCGTTTGATACGACATTGGCAGCGGCGAAACTGGTTTTCAGCGGAGTTGTCGAAAAGTATCCTGGAATCAGGTGGGTTCTGGGTCATTTGGGTGGGGCAATCCCTTATCTTGCTGAGCGGCTTGACCGTGGATATTTTGCTTTTGAAGAGTGCAGGGCGAACATTAGCAATCCTCCTAGCAAATATTTAAAAGAATTTTATTATGATTCGGTTAATTTTGACGTCAAGGCCCTAGAATTTGCCATAAATTTTGCTGGCGCAGATCATTTTGTGGCGGGTAGCGATTATCCTCATAAGATCGGGAGTCTTGAGATGATGGTGGGAAGCATAGAGAAGCTGGATATTCCTGAAGATGCCAAAACCAGAATTTACGGAGAAAATGCTGCTAGATTATTAGAGTTATAGCCAGATCCTGATCTTCCTTTTTGTTATTCTTC